>DAOVNU010000106.1 GCA_030630065.1 bacterium
TACCGTAGAATTTCCGGGGGGCTTCTGATTCAGGGAAAGGATGATAAACTTTTTAAAGGCAGATTAAGGGTAGTGACCAAAAGGAAACCGGCAAAAACAGAAAGTGCTGACCTGAAGTTTGCCTGGGCGGTAGGAAAGCACATCAAGTCAAATGCTATTGTCCTGGTTAAAAATAAAGCGACAATTGGAGTTGGGGCAGGGCAGATGTCCCGGGTTAACTCAAGCGAACTCGCTCTCAGAAAAGCGGAAAAAAGCAATTTAACTGTTAAAGGGACAGTGGCGGCCTCTGACGCCTTCTTCCCTTTTCCCGATGGCGTTGAATTATTAGCGAAAAGGGGGGTAAGGGCAATTATTCAACCGGGTGGCTCCATCAAAGACAAGGAGGTTATTGCGGCCGCTGATAAAAATAAAATCGCAATGGCTTTTACAGGAATAAGGCATTTCAAACATTAAATAGGGACAGCGACCATTTTTCAAAAAAAAGGAGGAAAATGTTTTTAGCAGGTATTGCCGATGAGGCAGGGAAAAGTATTGAGAAGCAAATTCAGGCGCATCAGGAATTGGGCTGGAATCATATTGAGGTGCGCAACGTTGACGAAAAAAATCTCACCGACGTAGACGAGAATACATTTAATGAGATTGCCGAAAAACTTGAGAAGGCAAGAATGAACGTTTGCTCTTTTGGCAGCCAGATTGCCAATTGGGCGCGCAAGATTTCCGGGGACTTTAATCTTGATGTTGGAGAGTTAAAGCGGGCGATTCCCCGGATGCAAAAACTGCATACCAAATATATCCGCATTATGAGTTATCCCAATGATAACTGGGATGATGCCAAATGGAGAGCAGAGGTAATGCGGCGATTAAAGGAACTAACAAAGATGGCTGAGGCGGGAGGAATCATTCTTGCTCATGAGAATTGCAGCGGCTGGGGTGGGCAGAGTCCGGAGCAGGCATTGGATATTATAGAAGCGATAGATTCTCCGGCCTTAAGATTTCTCCTTGATACCGGTAACAAACCGCATCAAAAAGGAACGGTATGGGAAGTTTATCAGAAGATTAAGAATTATATCGTCCACGTTCATATCAAGGATTACCAGGGAGAGAAATTTGTCTTTCCCGGAGAAGGCGAGGCGCAGGTGAGCGAAGCAGTTAAAGACCTTCTTGCCTCCGGCTATGACGGCGGATTTTCCATTGAACCGCACATGGCTGCGGTCGTTCATCTTGGGAAAAAGGCGGATGACCCTGAAGCCGCTTACCATCTTTATGTAGAATATGGCCGCAAAGCAGAAAGTTTAATAGAATCTCAAAGATGACATTTCAGGAGATTAGAAGAAGATTGGAGGATTTCTGGGTAAAAAAGGGCTGCCTCCTCTGGCATCCCTATGGAAGCGAGGTTGGTGCGGGAACATTAAATCCGGCAACTTTTTTCAAAATTTTGGGGAAAAAACCCTGGAAGGTTGTTTATCTGGAGCCATCAAAACGCCCCACTGATGGTCGTTATGGAGACAACCCTTTGCGTACCTATCAACATTTTCAACTGCAGGTAATCCTCAAGCCATCTCCCGGGAACGTTCAAGACCTTTATTGCAAAAGTTTAGAGACATTAGGCATTAAATTGGTTGAACATGACCTGCGATTTGTGGAAGATAACTGGTCTGCACCGACGTTAGGTGCCTGGGGCGTTGGCTGGGAGGTCTGGCTGGACGGTCTGGAGATTACGCAATTTACCTATCTCCAGCAGGCCGGGGGGATTGACCTTTTTCCCATTTCGGCAGAACTTACATACGGTCTGGAGCGAATTGCTACCTACGTTCAAGGCGTAAAGAATATCTTTGATTTAGAATGGATAAAAGGGGTTACCTACGGAGATTTACGGAAGAAAGAAGAAAAGCAATATTCACAATATAGTTTTGAGTCCGCGAATGTGGAACTACTTTTGAAACTCTTTGACGCGTATGAAGCAGAGGCAAAAAAACTTTTAAAGGAAAATTTAATCTTTCCGGCTTATGATTACGTTCTTAAATGCTCTCACACCTTTAATCTCCTGGAAGCCAGAGGGGCAATCAGTGTCAGCGAAAGGGTAAGATTTATTGAGCGCGTCAGAAGATTGGCAAACCAATGCGCAGAGAAAAAAGGGGACGGTTCTATTTTTTCCAAAAAGAGAGAAAGCGCAAAGAAAAAATAGAACCGTCCCCTTTTTTCTGCCGGGATGGCGGAACTGGCAGACGCGCCAGCTTGAGGGGCTGGTGGAAGCAATTCTGTAGGGGTTCAAATCCCCTTCCCGGCACATAAAAAGCAGTTTAAAGTTTAAAATGAAAGAGAAGCGGCTAAAAGAAATTTTAAAGCGGTTCAAAAAGCAACAAATTCTGGTAATCGGGGATTTAATCCTGGATAAATTTGTTTTTGGAAAGGTAAGCCGCATCTCCCCTGAAGCACCGGTTCCCATCGTAAAGATGGAGAAAGAAAACTTCTCTCCCGGAGGAGCAGGCAACGTCGCCGCTAACATTACCTCTCTTGGGGCAAAGGTAAAACTCATCGGGGTTATTGGTAATGATGCGGAAGGAAAAATTTTAAGGGAGATTCTAAAAAACAGGCAGATAAAGGGGCATCTTTTAACCGACTCAGCGCGCCCGACAATTGTCAAAACCAGAATTATTGCCACAAACCAGCAACTTCTTCGTCTTGACCGCGAGGATAAAAATAGTTTATTGCGGCAATACGCAAAAAAAATTGAGAAATATGTAAGAGAGAATATCAAAAATAGTTCCGCCATCCTGATTTCTGATTACGGGAAAGGAACAATTACCCCTTCTCTTTTACACGAATTAGGTAAACTTGCTCAAAAATATAAAAAAATCATTGCCGTCGACCCGCAGATAGAGCATTTCTCTCTCTACAAGGACGCCTCTCTTTTAACCCCTAACTGTCAGGAAGCCGCCCTGGGAATGAAGGAATCCGAGCCAAAAACGCAAAGGGACGTTTTGAGTTTGGGGAAAAAAATAAGAAAAAAATTACAACCACAATACCTTCTGATTACTGAAGGGGAGAAAGGGATGACCATTTTTGAAAAAGAAAAAACCACTCACATTCCGGCTAAAACAAGGGAGGTTTTTGAAGTAACCGGAGCCGGGGACACGGTAATTGGAGTGGCAACCCTAACTCTCTCCACAGGAGCAACAATTTCAGAGGCCGCAACCATCGCCAGTTTTGCCGCCGGAGTTGTGGTCGGCAAGATTGGCACCGCCACCGTCTCACAAGAAGAATTGATAAAAAATTTCTCTAAATGAAGGCATTATGGATATTCTTAAAGATAAATTAGGAAAAGAAAATTACCAGAAACTGGCAAAATTGCAGAATCCAAAACTCAATCAATTCCTTGCCCAATATTTAGAACTTTGTAATCCGGATAGGGTCTTTGTCTGTGATGATTCGCCAAAGGATATTACCTATATCAGAGAACAGGCGGTTAAAGATGGAGAAGAGAGAAAACTCGCAATAAACGGTCACACGGTTCATTTTGACGGTTATTATGACCAGGCAAGGGATAAGCAAAATACCAAATTCCTGCTACCTGAGAGTGTTGATTTAGGTCCGAATATCAATGCCATAAATAAAGAAGAAGGAGTTAAAGAAATTCACGCCATTTTGAAAAACATTATGATGAGCCA
>DAOVNU010000207.1 GCA_030630065.1 bacterium
AAATAAGCGCGCGCAAAGGAAATTCCTCTCCTTCCGGAGGGGGAATTCTCTCGATAATCGCCTGCAAAATTTTTTCGATTCCAATCCCTTCTTTCGCTGAAGCAAGAATAATTTCCTCCTCGCTTATTTTAAGAAGGTTGATAAACTGTTCTTTTGTTTTCTCAATCTCGGCGGTAGAAAGGTCAATTTTGTTAATCACCGGGATAATCACCAGGCCAAGTTTTTGCGCAAACTTCAAATTGGTCAGGGTCTGTGCCTGAACTCCCTGGGAGGCATCAATCAGAAGAATTGCTCCTTCACTCGCCGTCAGCCCTCTGCTTACCTCAGAGGAAAAGTCAATGTGACCGGGGGTATCAAGAAGATTGAGGATGTAGTCATCGTAGAAAATTCGGACAGGATGGCTTTTGATGGTAACCCCATGCTCCCGCTCCAGGTCCATACTGTCTAAAACCTGGTCGCGAAATCCTCTCTCGTCAATAGTATGAGTAAATTGCAGGATACGGTCGCTGAGAGTAGATTTTCCGTGGTCAATGTGCGCAATGATGGAGAAATTCCGAATATTTGTTTTTTCCATAAAATGGTTTAAGGTCTTTGAGGTTAGAACATCCTTTTTCTTGAAACTGCCGATAGCCAGCTCTGGCTAAGAAAATTGCCCCCTGCCGTTCAGGATTATGCACCCCAACCGCTTTTTTTTCAGAACCAACCACAAAACCCTTAATTAGAGTAATACCCAGTCGTATTCCCGTCCAGGAACCCGGACCCAGGGAGACAACAAAGAGGTCAATCTCATTTAAAGAAATTCCATTCTTTTTCAAAAACTGAGCAAGGCGGATAAAGATTTCCTGAGAAGTATCTTCTGACTGAAACTGCTCCTCATCCAGAATTTCTTCATCCCTCAAGAGAGCAAGACCGTTTACTTTTGTTGTCGTTTCAATTCCCAATACAATCATAGACGCCTCGCCAGTCGTTAAGCTTGATTCTAAAAAGGTCAAGGAACATCAAGAAAGAATGTTTCAGAGGACCAATCTTTGATACCGGAGAATTCAGCCAGCGGACAGGCACTTCCTTCACGCTTTTCTTGAATTTCTTTGCTAAATAAAGAATTTCCACGTCAAAACAAAAACCGGAAAGCCGCTGTCTGCCAAAGAGAAAATTAGCCGTTTTCTTCTCAAAACATTTAAAACCGCACTGGGTATCACAAAAACCCCTGACTACAAAAATTCTGACCAAAAGATTGAAAACTTTTCCCATTAGTCGTCGCAAAAATGGCTGGGGAATAGGGATTTCAGAGTCCGGCAAGCGCCTTGAGCCAACGGCAAGATGATAACCTCTTTTCAGCCAGGAAAGAAGTTTCTCCAATTCCTCAATGGGTGTGGAGAGGTCGGCATCGGAAAAAAGAATAAAATCACCAGTTGCACAGAGACCTCCCTGCCTGACACTATAACCCTTCCCTTCTCTCCTTTTGTTTCCCAGGAGGACAATCTTTTCTCCAAAATCTTCTATAATTTTTACCGTCTTATCAAAACTTGCGTCATCAAC
>DAOVNU010000169.1 GCA_030630065.1 bacterium
ACTCCCTTAACCACTCTGCCATCTTTAATATCCAGGCAGGGGATAATTCTTTTTATTGCCATTTCTCCTCCCATTAGTTTACTTTATTAAATAAAAAATATCAACTCCCCTGGTGTTAGGGGACTAAATCCAACCCCTTGTCTCCATTGCCTCTACCACCCTGTTTACGGCTATAACATAGGCGGCAAGACGCAAGTCAATTTTACGTACGATAGAAACATTAAGAACGGACTCAAAAGCATTGGTTATGTTTTCATCCAGTTTTTCACAGACCTCTTTTTCTTTCCAATAATAACCGGAATTATTCTGCACCCATTCAAAGTAGGAAACAACTACTCCCCCGCTATTACACAGAATATCAGGAATGATAAAGGTCTTTTTTTGAAAAAGGATTTTATCGGCTTCCGGGGTAGTGGGTCCATTGGCGACTTCTGCGATAATCTTTGCCCGGACATTTTTTACGTTTTCTTTCGTAATAACGTTTTCCAATGCGCAGGGGCAAAGAACGTCCACCTTTAATTCCAGAATCTCTTTATTGGAAATTTTCTTTGTTGCCGGGAAGTCAATGACCGAACCCGTCTTCTTCTTATGTTTGACTACTGCATCAGGGTCAAGTCCTTCGGAATTATAGATACCACCCTTAGAGTCACTGATAGCCACAATCTTAGAGCCAAACAATTTTTTAGTTAAAGTTGCCATAAAGGAACCGGCATTACCATATCCCTGGATGGCAACCGTGGCTTGGGCTAAATCTAACTTAAGATATTTTGCTGCCTCTCTGACGGTAAAAAGTGCTCCCCGGGCAGTAGCATCTTCCCGCCCTAAGGAGCCACCGATGGACAATGGTTTTCCGGTAATTACCCCCGGACTATTATATCCTCTCAGTTTACTATACTCATCCATCATCCAAGCCATAATTTGAGGGTTCGTATAGACGTCGGGAGCAGGGATATCCTTTTCCGAGCCAATGGTCAGATATAGTTTATCAACGTAAGCTCGGCTTAATCTCTCCAATTCTCCTTTTGACATCTCCTTGGGATTACAGATTACTCCTCCCTTTGCTCCTCCATAGGGGATATTAGCCACGGCACATTTCCAGGTCATCCAGGCAGCAAGCGCGCGAACCGTATCAATCGTCTCTTCAGGATGAAATCTGATTCCCCCTTTGGTTGGTCCACGGGCATCATTGTACTGGACACGAAATCCCTGAAATGTTTTTACCTTACCGTTATCCATTCTTATCGGAAGAATGAAATGTAATTCGCGCATTGGTTGGCGCAAGAGGCAATGGACTTCCTGTTCCAACTTTAATTCTTTGGCAGCAAGGTCTAATTGTTGACAGGCAACCTCAAATATATTTTTCTTCTCCATTTTTTCCTCCTATAAAAAAAGGCATCCTTGTTCCCTTCTTTGGGTTTTCAGGACGCCTGTGTCCAAACTTTACTGATGAATTGAAATACTGATTTTAATCTATCACATAAATATTTTTTTGTCAACTTTCTTTCTTCATCTCAGAAGAGAGGATGATTGCCTCCGAGATTTCCTTCATTGATTTTCTTGAATCCATACTTTTTTTATGTATCTTTTTATAGGCCTCATTCTCACTAATCTCCAGTTCCTTCATTAATATTCCTTTTGCTTTTTCAATAAATTTTCTTGTCTCCAGGGCCTCTTTTGCCGCAAGGATTTCCTGGTTAAGATTAGTGTTCTCAATGGCTACCGCGGCCTGATTGGCTACCGCCTGTAAAATTTTTATTTCCCCATCACTGAATTTATGTTTGTGCGAAGTATAACTGTTAATCACCCCAATTACCCGTTCCTTGAGCATCATTGGTATGGAAAGCATAGAGACAATCCCTTCCTTCCTGGCGATTTCCGGATACATATAGCCGGGTTCCTCTGTTACATCCAGGACCGTAATCGGTTTTCTTTTCTTGACTACCCTGCCGCTGATTGATTCACCAACCTTTAAGTTTGACTTATTTTTGTAGGTTTTGCTCCTACTCTGAGTGGTGGCGATAGGCAATTCCTGTTTCTTTTCCTCCAGTAACATTATGGAGCAGATTTTGGAATTCATAACCTGGGCGGTCATCGTTACAATCAGTTGTAAAATCTCATTTA
>DAOVNU010000196.1 GCA_030630065.1 bacterium
AGGATGGAGATATTTCTTATCGCTTACGTCTGATTCTGTCTGGAAGAATTAAAAGTTTGCTGAATCTTTACGGTAAGGTTGGCTTTGAATATAATAAAAAACGTTCTTTCTTCGCTAATCTATCCCTGGAATTTTTGAAATTAAAGAAGGTGGTAATTTCAAGGAGGGATAGAACTTCCATCCTGGCGAGGGAACTTCATAATAATTCAGGACTTGGCGCGAAAGCCATTTATAAGAAGTTATCAAACCCCTGGATAAATTCGCGTTTTATTGAGAGGTCAATTTATGAGGGAAGAAAAACCGGAGCTCGCGTAGCTTTCTCCCTACCAAAATTCAATGAATTTGTAGAAGAATTTTCTGCCGGTGATTCAGGAGTAATTTGGGATAAGATAGCCGAGATTAAAAAAATTAGTTTTGACGATTACGTTTATGATTTTACTGTAGTCCATCAAGACCATAATTTTATTGCCAACAACTTTGTTGTCTCTAATTGCGGCATCCGGCTTCTGGGGACAAACTTAAAGAAAGAAGACATTAAGGGGAAATTGCAGGAATTAATTGATGGACTTTTTTATAACATTCCTTCCGGTGTTGGCTCCACAGGAAAACTGCACCTAAAAAGAGAAGAGGTTAAAAATGTCTTATCTCTCGGAGCAAGGTGGGCGGTAGAAAACGGATACGGAAGAGAGGAAGACCTAAAATTCACGGAAGAGGAAGGATGTTATAAACTGGCAAATCCTGATAAACTATCTCCCCGCGCAATAGAGCGTGGACAAAACCAATTGGGCACCCTGGGTGCAGGAAACCACTTCATCGAAATTCAGGAGGTAGAAAAAATCTATGATAGAGAAGTTGCTTCTGTTTTTGGTCTTTTTCCCGGTCAGATTACGGTAATGATCCATACCGGAAGCCGGGGTCTTGGATACCAGGTCTGCGATGATTACCTGAAGGTTTTAGGAGAGGCAGCAAAAAAGTATAGAATTGAAATTCCGGATAGACAACTCGCCTGTGCTCCGGTAAATTCTTCGGAAGCGCAATCATATTTTGCGGCGATGGCCGCGGCGGCTAACTATGCCTGGGCAAATCGCCAGATTATTATGCACTGGGCAAGAGAGACATTCAAAAAGGTATTAAAGGTTGAGGATTCAGAGATTAAATTAATCTATGATGTAACACATAACATTGGTAAGATTGAGGAGCATCTGGTAAAGGGAGAAAAGAAAAAAATCTATGTTCATCGTAAAGGGGCAACCAGGGCTTTTGCCGCCGGCAGAGAGGAGGTTCCTCTCCCTTACAGGGATGTCGGGCAACCGGTCCTGATTCCAGGCACAATGGGCACCCGCTCCTACGTTCTTGTTGGCACAGAGAAAGCGATGGAGGAAACCTGGGGTTCCACCTGTCATGGCGCTGGCAGGGAAATGAGCCGACATCAGGCAATAAGAGAGGCAAAAGGAAGAATGATTGATAAAGAATTAAAAGAGAAAGGAATCTTAACCAAAACAAAAAACAGGAAAGCCCTTGCCGAAGAGGCGCCTTTTGCTTATAAAAATGTAGACATCGTCGTGGATGTTGTAGATAAAGCAGGCATTTCCAAAAAGGTTGCCAAAATGATACCATTAGGGGTAATCAAAGGATAAGAAAATGAATAATCGAGAGAGATGGATTCGCTGTATGCATTTTCAACCGGTAGATTATGTTCCGGATGAGGAATTCGGCTACTGG
>DAOVNU010000189.1 GCA_030630065.1 bacterium
ACCATTCCCGTATCCTGGCAGATAGGGATTCTCTCGCGTAAAGCCTTTTCAACGTTCCTCAAGATAGCGGTAATAACGCTTTTTGCCTTTCCTTTTTCCCTTTGCTGACTCTTTCTCAATAAAGATATTAAATCTTTATTCGCCTTGCAATTACTATCAATGCAAAGACGACTGACAGTAGTAATAATCGTTTTGGCAGAAATCTTACGCATTTTTATTTAGCAACCCCTAATCAATTTCAATGACTCTAATGATTTTTGCTCAAGTGGAAGATGATAGTCCCTAAAATATTCAATATATTTTGTAAGTTCTTTTCTCAGATTGAGAGGCACCTTTAACCTTGCGAGAAGAGAAGGTTTCAAATTCAGAAGATAGTTCATCAATGCTACCAGAGGATAATTAATCACAAGGGAGTCCCTGTCTTCCTGGGAACATTTCCGGCAGAGAATGCCTCCTGCTTTGGCACTAAATTTAAGCTCCGGTAAATTTTCCCCAATCTTTTCCTGGCAGACGACACAATTATCAAGAAACGGACCATAGCCAAGAAGTTTCAAAAATTTTAACTGGAAAGTAATCAAGATTAATTCCGTTGAAGCATCGTCTTTTGCGTTTTCCAAAAGTTTGAAACTTTCAAGCAGTAACCAGAAAAGAGAACTGTTCTCCTCGCTTTCCTTGATTGTTTCTTTGACCAACTCCAAAATATAGAGAGCGGAAGATAATTTCCTCAGGTCTTGATGTAATTTTGGAAATGCATCGAGGAGTTCGGAGGATGAGACAAGAGACAGCGCATTTCCTTTTTTGTACAGAAAAAGTTCCACATAAGAGGGAAAAAGATGAAAAACAGGGGTTTTCCTGGTCCCAACAACTCCTTTGGCAATAGCATCAATTCTACCAAAGTTAAGAGTGTAATAAACAATAAGCAAACTTGTTTCTCTGAATCTCTTACTTTGAATAATCAACGCATTCGTTCTTGCTAAAGCCACCTATCTTTCAGTTTTCTCTTTTTGTCCGCTTAATCCCAATGATAGCACTAATTTTAATGCTTCTTCCACGCTTAAATCCAATCGCTTTAAATTCTTTTCCGGCATTAAGCAATAGAAACCGGTGCTAATATTAGGCACGGTGGGAATAAACAAACTCACCAACTTTTCGCTATTCTCTTTTTGAATTTCTTCCCGGGCCGAAGAGGTGATGAAGGCAAGGGTTTGCATACCATGAGAAAGTTCCACAAGGGCAACACCATTGAAAGGACCCTTTTTTTTCTTTAAAATTGCATCGCTGATTCCTTTAACCGAAAGGTAAATCTTGTTAAAAAGAGGAATTTTAGCCAGAAGTCCTTCCGAGAATCCTAATAACCTTTTCCCCAGGAAATTACTTGCCAGGGCACCCACGAAAAGGATAATCAAAAGAAGGGAAACAACCCCCAATCCCGGGGTATAAAACTGGGGCAGATACTTCAGGAAAATTCTGCCCAATATTCCTTCCAGAAGAAAAGAAAGTTTCCAGAGAATCCAGATGGTCACCGCAACAGGAATCAGAACTACTAATCCGGTAACAAAATAACGTCTCAAACTTTTCATAATAAATTCAGTATTCTGGTCTCTTCTCTTCTCATCACTGCTCTGTCTTTTTGAGTCGTATCATTATAACCATTGAGATGCAGAAGCCCGTGAATGACCAGAAGAGATACCTCTTTTTTAAACGATTGACGATATACCTGCGCCTGTTTTCTTGCCGATTCCAGGGAGATAAAAAGTTCCCCTATCTTCTCGTCTACGGGAAATGCAAGAATGTCAGTGGGTCTATCC
>DAOVNU010000187.1 GCA_030630065.1 bacterium
AATCATCCGGGGAAATAGAGTTTTTCGGAGATAAGTTTAATTTCACTTATATCGTAGACAGGGTGGATAAGCTTGAGGATGGCTCTACTTTAATCCTGGATTACAAAAGTGGTTCTGAGATGCTTAAACCGCGGAAAACCGATAAGTTGGAAAAAATGGAGTTTAAGCGGGAATCCATAAGGGATAATATAAGGTCATTCCAATTGCCTTTATATTATTATTTTGAAAATAAAAAATATGAAGATGTTCCTTTGAATGCGGCGTTATACAGTTTGAGGAATTTTAAACTAACCTATCTACACGACGGGAAAGACGATATTGCAAAAAGTATGAATGTTTATATGAAATCGCTTGAGTTTATCCTTCACGAGATAATCGCTCCTGATAAAACATTTGTGGCGGACCGGGAAAAAGAGCGTATCTGCACCTACTGCCCATTTTTCTATTTGTGCAGATAAGAAGAATGGATGTCCGCCTCAGCCACTACATCTGGCAATGAGGACAAAGGTAGGTTCCTCTTCCGGCAATAACTTTTCTTTCTATCGGGGTTTTACAGTGAAGGCAGGGTTTGTTTTCGCGGCGATAAACCTTTAAGAAGGGAACGTATCCACCATCTTTGCCATCAATCTGCCGGTAGGTATCCACAGAAGTTCCTTTCTTTTTAATTGCCTCTTTCAAGGTAGAGAGAAGACAATGATAAATCTTTTCTAATTCTTCTCTTTTAAACGTATCCGCAGTTCGTTCCGGGTGAATTCCGGCACAGAAAAGCGATTCCTGGGCGTAGATATTACCCACCCCGGCTAAGAATTCCTGGTTCATCAGAAGAGGTTTTATTTTTGCTTTCTTCCCTGCGAAGAGTTTTATAAATTGTCTTTCATTTAAATCCAAAGGTTCGGGACCCATTTTTTTGATGAAGGGTAATTTTTGCCAATTATCTATTAGTCGGATGTCCCCGAATAGTCGGGTATCGCAAAAATTTAGCAATTCGTTATCTTCAAATCTAAAAGCAACCGCAGAAAATTTTTCTATCTTTTTGCTCAAGATAAGCCAGCCGCTGATTCTGAGATGGAAGATAAGAAATAATTTGTCTTCTAATTTAATGATGATGACCTTTCCTCTTCTTGAGACCTCTTTGACGGATTTTCCTTCAATTTTTGATTGGAAAGTTTGTGGCGGGATTTCTTTAATCAGTTTTTTCCTGGTGGTGATAACCCCTACTATCTTCTTACCGGAAATTTTTTTTGTTAATTGACGTGCAATTGTTTCTACTTCCGGCAATTCAGGCATAATTTACTTCTGACCTAATCCTTGTACTTCTCGTATATCTTCTTAAACTCTTTGTGATTCTCTTTGAAAATTTTAAGTATCCGGGGGTCAAAATGGGTTGGCATAGTTTTTCCATCGCCCTTTGTAATTGTTTTGAGAGCCATTTCATGACTAAACGCAGGTTTGTATGGTCTCGGACTTCTCAGAGCATCATACTGGTCGGCGATATTCACTATTCTCCCCTCTATGGGTATCTCCCCCCCTTTCAGTCCCCGGGGATAGCCGCCGCCTTCCCATCTTTCGTGATGTGTGAGGGCGATTCTCTCCGCCATCTGGAGAAATTCCGAAGATGAACTGTGGAAAATCTCGCCGCCTACAGTGGTATGCGTTTTAATAATGGTAAATTCCTCAGGAGTGATTTTTGTAGGTTTAAGAAGGATATTCAAGGGAATTGCAATCTTGCCGATATCATGCATTGGGCTTGTATAGAAAATGGTTTCCTGTTTTTCCTTTGTCCAGCCCAATTTTTTTGCTATGAAACGGGAGTAATAAGCAACTCTTTTGATATGAGCCGTTGTGGGAGCGTCTTTGTATTCAGCCACGATGGTGAGTCGATG
>DAOVNU010000111.1 GCA_030630065.1 bacterium
CCCCTTAATGTCTTCTTTCTTTAAGTTTGTTCTCAGAAGCCGGATGCCGCAATTTATGTCATACCCGATAATTCCTGGAACGATGACGCCATCTTTGGCATCAAATCCTGCAACTCCGCCGATGGGCGCGCCGTAACCCCAGTGGATATCAGGCATTGCGAGAGAATAATTGATGATGCCGGGGAGGCAGGCAACATTGGCCACCTGAAGCGGGGAGCGGTCGGAGCGAATCTTCTCTACCATCTTTTCGTTGGCGTAGATTAGCCCTGGCACTTTCATCATCCCTTGTCTGGGAATCAGCCAGCGAAAATCATCAACTTTTTCTAATGTAGGAATCTCTTTTTCCATATTAGAAGGTAATTTTAGCATAAGAGAGAAAAGGAGGCAAACTTCATAATTGACATAAAAAAGAAAATTTAGTAGAATGTGAAGCCATTATGAAAAAATGTCTATTTTTAGTTATCTTTCTCTTTTTTTGTAGTTCTGCTTATGCTAAACCCCCTTTCAATCTTGATGAGCAACTCAATTATAGAACTTCGTGGAACTTCATTCCCGTGGGAGAAGCATCCTTAGAAGTGAAGGGGATAGAGAGCATTGAGGGCAAACCATTTTACCATTTCGTTGCCTCAACAAAATGTACTCTCTTTTTTCTCCTTTATCGGATAGAGAGTAAGATAGAATCCTTTGTCCAACCCGACAGTTTTCTTCCCGCCAAATATATTGCGTATATTAAAAGAGGCAAGCGGGACCGCAGGGATACTGTCCTTTATGACCAGGAGAATCACCTGGCAACCTGGAACCATTTTAGATTGGGTAAGAGTTTAGAGGAACACCATGAAAAGGAAATAATGAAGATTCCCCTGGAGGTTCAGGACCCTCTTTCCGCCTTCTACTATCTACGTAACAAACTACGTACCGAGAAGGTAAAGCCAGGGGATGTCATCTCTGTTCCGGTTAATGCCGACAGGAAAAACTGGGAGATAAAAGTTAAAGTTTTGAGCAGAGAAACAAGGCGATTTCAGGGAAAATCCCGAAAGGTTTTGATCGTTGAACCGGAGGCATGGTTTCAGGCGGCTTTTTTCACGCCAGGGAGGATGATTATCTGGCTTACCGATGACGAAAAAAAAATTCCTCTCTATATGCAGGGAAGTATCCCCTTTGGCATTATTACGTTGTCTCTGCAAACAAAGTTAGATTAAATGAATTCTTTTCTTAATCTTGATCAACGGCTTTTTTCTTATTTGAATGGTTGGCATCCTCCATTCATGGACTATTGCAACTTTTTCCTTTCCTTTCTTGGAGAAGGGGTAGTTATTGTTCTCATTTTTATTGGTTGGTATATTTTCTCCAAGAAGAAAATTGCTCTTCTGGGTATAGGAAGTTTGGCGACTTCCGGCATTATCATCCAGATTTTGAAAAGAGTTTTTGGTCGCCCCAGACCCCTGGCAATCCTCGCGTCGGTGCACACCTTTGGCAGCTCGTTTAGATGCAGTTCCTTTCCTTCCGGCCATGCTGCTACCATTTTTGCGGCTGCTACCATTCTTAGTTTTTCCTATAAAAAATTTGCTCCGTTGTTCTATCTCCTTGCTTTTGGCGTTGCCTATTCCAGAGTTTATCTTGGTCTGCATTGGCTATCTGACGTCATTATCGGGGGGATAATTGGTTATACTATTTCCAAACTCTTCCTGAAATACTTTAATCCACAACCACAGATTTAGTTATTTATGAAAAAGAATTGGGTTTTGATTCTTTTTTTAATCATTTTTACCGCTCTTTTGCTTCTTCCCGGTCTGGGAAAAAGTTCTCTGTGGGACCGGGATGAAACCTTCTACGCCGAGACAGCCCGGGAGATGCTCGTTACCAAAAATTATATTCTTCCTGCTTTCAATGGGACCGTTTTTTTAGAGAAACCCCCCCTTGCTTACTGGATGACAGTTGCTTCCTTTCGTTTGTTTGGCGTAGGAGAATTTGCCGCCAGGTTTC
Source organism: bacterium (assembly GCA_030630065.1). GTDB lineage: Bacteria > Ratteibacteria > UBA8468 > UBA8468 > UBA8468 > DAOVNU01. The sequence continues at coordinate 1,984 of DAOVNU010000111.1, forward strand.
CCTCTGTGCTCTTTGCAATCGGAACGGTACTCCTGACATTTTTTCTCGGTAATCTTCTCTTTGACCGGAAAATCGGTATTCTCTCTTCCCTTATTCTTACAACAAACCTCTTCTTTTTAGTTATCTGCAAGGCGGCAATTACCGATACCTATCTCCTTTTCTTCTTTACCGCTTCTCTTCTTTTTTTCTTCTTGGGGAAAGAAAAAAGATACTGTTATCCTATCTCTTATGCTTTAATGGGATTTGCCGTTCTTACCAAGGGCCCGATTGGATTTCTTCTTCCCGCAGCAATTATTCTTCTTTTCCTTCTTTTTAATCAAAAATTAAAACAACTGAAACATATTTATCTTCCCCTGGGAATTTTCATTTTTCTACTTATTGTCTGCCCCTGGTATTTAGCCATAATGAAAAGTTGCGGCAGCGAATTCTTCTCTGAGTTTATTGTTCGGCAGCATTTTTATCGTTTCCTTCGTCCGATGCAGGAGCATTACGGTCCTTTTTATTACTATCTTCCCGTCCTGTTATTGGGGTTTTTCCCCTGGTCGGTCTTTCTTCCCGGCGCTCTCTGCTTAAATCGTAAGGAGTTAAAAGAGAAAAAGCAAAACTATCTCTTTTTGCTGGTCTGGATTGGGGTGGTTTTTCTTTTCTTCTCCGTCTCCCAAACAAAACTTCCTCATTATATCCTTCCTCTTTTTCCCCCTTGCTCTGTGCTGATTGCTAAATTCTGGATGAAGGAGGAAAAGCGGTTTTTGAAACCTTCCCTTTTTGGTTTGCTGGGAATAAGCGCCATTTTTCTTTTATTGTCTATTTCTTTGTTCTGGATAAAACCTGACTTTGCTTCCAAGTCGCTCCTTATTAATTTTGCCATCCTAACTGTCGGCAGCATTTTTACCATTCTTTTTTATCCCGGAGCAAGGAGAATGTTTCTCTCTCTGGTAATAACAATGGTTTGTTTTGCTCTTTTCTTCGGTCTGAAAACTGTACCTGAGGTGAATTCTTTGAGAGTTATTGCCCCTCTGGCAAAATTGGTAAAAGAAAGGGCTTCTCCTTCCGATGCGGTTATTTGCTTCCGCTACTTTGAACCGAGCATGGTCTTTTACAGCCAGCATTACGTTGAAAGAGTTGAGTCCCTTTCCAAGTTGGAAGAAATTTCAAAAGATAAAGAAAGAATCTTCTGCTTTATCAGAGAAAAGGATTATCTAAAAATTAAAGATAGGACTGACCTTATTCCTCTCGCTAAGAAAAAGGGTTTTTCCGAGAATAAAGGCGAGATGACTTTATTTCTGTTGACAAAGTAAACCAAAAAGAATAAATTAATCAAATGTATCCTTATCTTTCCGTAATCATTCCCACTTATAATGAGGAGAAAAGGATTGGAGGAACTTTAAAAAAAATTACCGCTTACCTTTCTCGGCAAAACTATCCCTATGAGATTATTGTCGTTGATGACGCAAGTTCCGATAAGACAGTAAAAATTATAGAAGATTTTGGAGAAAAGATTGCCCTCCTGAGAAACAAAAGGAGAAAAGGGAAGGGTTATAGTGTCAGGCAGGGAGTTCTCTGTGCAACTGGTGATTTTATTCTTTTTTCCGATGCCGACCTCTCCAC
>DAOVNU010000037.1 GCA_030630065.1 bacterium
TGTCATCTGTACAAATTAGGTTTTGTTGAAGCCATGGCAGAACATCAACTTGCTACCTTCAAAGCAGGAATAACCTTTGCGCGCACTGAAGGCATTATCAGCGCTCCGGAACCTGACCATTGTCTCAAGGTAGCCATTGACGAAGCTCTTAAATGTCGGGAATCCAGAGAAGCAAAAACCATTCTTATCGCTCATAGTGGACACGGGCATGTGGATATGGCGGCTTATGATGCCTATCTATCAGGCAAACTAAAGGATTACGAGTATCCTAAAGAGAAAATAGAAGAAGCGCTGAAAAAATTGCCCAAGGTATAAATTAACGCAGGCTAAAGACCTGGGGCTACCAGAAATTCCATACAATAAAATAAAAATAGGGCGCGGGATTTCTCCAACGCCCTATTTCCTTTTGCAATTTTTTTCGTATTTCTATCTCTTCTTTTTCTTCTTTGCCACCTTTTTCTTTACTACTTTCTTCTTAGCTGTTTTCTTCTTCACTACCTTCTTCTTCACTACTTTCTTCTTTGCCACTTTCTTCTTTGCCTTCTTCTTCGCCATTTTCTCCTCCTTTTTTGCTTAACCTTTTTTCATTATACACCAGGTTAATAAAAAGAGCAAATTAACCTGTCCTCACAGATTTCAACCGATGCGATTTTTTAATCAATTTATTAAGATATTTTTTTAGTTCTTCTCCGGGATTTTTCACAGTTGCTTCCGTAATTTTGACTTTTTTTATCTCTGTGGATGGTAATTTTTTCTCATAAATTAATAGTACCTTTTCAATGGCGCTGACTAAACCTCTGGCCCCCGTCTTTTCCTGATAGGAAAGTTCCGCTAATTTGTGCAAGGCAGAACCTTCAAACTCTATTTCTATCCCGTAAGCCGCAAAATCTCTCTTCTTTCCCAAAATTATCGGAGAGTTTGGATTCTTCAGGATGGCGTATAAATCTTCTACTTCCAATTCCTCAAACGTTGCTACAACCGGCAGCCGTGCAATAAACTCCGATTCAAAACCATATTCAATTAAATCCTCAGATTTTATTTCCTTCAAATATGCGAATTTCTTTTTTAGTGATGGCACATTAAAACCGATTCTGCTTTCGTTCAGTCGTTTTTTTACAATTTCCTCTAAACCGGAGAAAGCACCGCTGACGATGAACAGAATATCTTTTGTATTAATTTTTTCCTTTTTTATCTTCCCTGTTTTTCTCAGTTGCATTGCCGATTCCATCAATGCCACTGGGTCAAAAGGGGACTTTAAATCAACCTCCGTTTCCTCCATCAGTTTGAGGAGAGCACGTTGAACTCCACTTCTGGAGACATCAGGCCCTGTTGAAGAATATCCTCCGGCAAGTTTGTCAATTTCATCCAGATAAATTATTCCATATTGGGCACGGTTAATGTCGCCATCTGCCTCATCCACCAAATCCCTTACCAGATTTTCTACGTCACCGCCAACGTATCCGGTTTCGGAGAACTTGGTGCTATCCGCCTTTACAAACGGCACTCCGATTTTATCTGCAATCAGTTTAATGATGTAGGTTTTCCCCACTCCCGTAGGTCCAATCATAATAATATTGTTTTTTATTCTGCCCACCTCTTTTTGAACGCCTAATTTTATGCGATTAAAGTGGGTGCAAACCTTTGTGGCTAAAATTGCTTTTGCCTCCTCTTGTTTGATAATATACTGGTTGAGATATGATTCCAATTCCTCAGGTTTCAAATCAAACTTGATTCCTTTGGGCTTTGTTTCCCTCTTTTCTTTCTCCTCGCCAATCACTTCTGCATCGGTTGCCGGTAAAGTCCCTATCCCCAGTTGGCCTCCGTACTTTTTCTGCATATAGTTCTGGAAAGTTAGAATATCTTTTTGAATTTTCTCCGGACTCGGTTCTACCATATTTTAATTCAACCTCCTCATTATTATTATGCTATTAGATTAGCATAAATTATAAAATGTGACAAAAAAGTGTCATTTTGATATAATACCTTTTAAGAAAGGAGAAACAAATGAAATTAGATGATATTCTAATCTCAAAAGCGATAGCGGAAGAGTTTATGAAGGATTTTCTTAAATTTATGGAGGTTGATGTAGCTATTGTCGGGGCAGGTCCGGCAGGAATTGTAACCGGTTATTACCTTGCCAGGAAGAAAAGGAAGGTTGCTATTTTTGAGAGAAAACTGAGCATCGGCGGAGGAATGTGGGGTGGGGGAATGATGTTTAATAAGATTGTTGTCCAGGAGAGTGCTACCTCTATCCTCAAAGAGTTTGGAGTGAACTTCCGGGAATACAAGAAAGGTTACTACGTCAGCGATTCCATAGAAACAGTTTCTACGCTCACCTCTAAAGCGGTTAAAGCCGGAGCGAAAATCTTTAATCTTATCTCGGTTGAAGACGTAATGATGCGAAAAGAAAGGATAGCGGGATTGGTCCTGAATTGGAGCGCAGTAGAAATGGCAAAACTTCACATTGACCCCCTTACCATCAGGGCGAAATTTGTCGTTGACAGCACCGGGCATTCGGCTGAAATTGCCAATATTATTGTGAGAAAAATCGGTAAAAAACTTTTTACGAAAACAGGGGATTTTTTGGGTGAGAAACCGATGTGGGCTGATGTTGCCGAGAAATCTATTGTCGGCAACAGCAGGGAAATTTATCCCGGGGTCTATGTAGCCGGAATGGCGGCAAATGCGGTATTCGGCACCCCGCGGATGGGGCCAATATTTGGGGGAATGCTGTTGTCAGGGAAAAGAGTGGCGGAATTACTGCTTGCAAGATTAAAGAGTTCGTAGTTCTTCCCTTGCGGCACGTTTGTTTGCCCCAGCGAGGCAAACTACACTCTGTGAATCCGCTCGCTCGTCTGCCTTTGGCAGACACCATGCCCTCTCGCAGATTCACAAGGCACGCTGCAGGAAAACTCCAAACTCTATGTTAAAGAATGATAATGGAATTGATACAGAAAATAGAGGAGCTTAAAAGAAAGAGGAACGCCATTATTCTGGCACATAATTACCAGTCCTGTGAAGTGCAGGAGGTTGCCGATTATGTTGGCGACTCCCTGGAATTGAGTATCAAAGCGGCTCAAACGAAGGCGGATGTAATTTTATTTTGCGGAGTAAGATTTATGGCTGAGACCGCCTCCATTCTTTCCCCGGAAAAAATAGTTCTGATGCCGGATAAAAATAGTGGTTGTCCTCTTGCCGATATGGTAGATAAAAAATCCTTGAAAAATTGGCAAAAAAAATATCCTGACAGCACTACGGTTGCCTATGTGAATACTACCGCTGCGGTAAAAGCGGAAAGCGACATCTGCTGCACTTCTGCCAATGCCGATAAAGTAGTAAGTTCTCTTGATAACCCTCAGGTTCTTTTTGTTCCGGATAAGCATCTTGCCCATTGGACTGCCGAAAGAGTTCCGCATAAAAAGATTATTCCTTATCCGGGCTATTGTCCGGTGCATATGAAAATTTTAGCCGAGGATGTTCTAAGGATGAAAAAGAAATATCCGGGAGCAGAGGTGATTGTTCATGCTGAATGTTCGCCATCGGTTATTGCATTATCCGACAGGGTATTATCCACGGGAGGAATGTGTAAATATGCAATGGCATCAAAGGCAAAAGAGTTCATTGTGGGAACAGAGGTTGGCATTATCCATCGTTTAAAGAAGGAGAATCCCGGCAAAGATTTTTATCCCGCAAACGAGTTTGCTGTCTGTTCGGATATGAAATTAATAACCCTGGAGAAAATAGTTACTTCCCTTTCTGAAATGAAGGATGAAGTGAAGGTTCCTGAGAAGATTAGAGAAAATGCCAGAAAACCGATCGAGAGAATGTTGGAAATTAATTAAATTACGGGAAATTCTAAAGAATCTGAAAAGGGTAGTCATTGCTTATTCCGGGGGTGTTGACAGTACCTTTTTGTTAAAGGTGGCGAAGGATATCCTGGGAAAGGAGAATGTTTTGGCGATAACTGCCGACTCGCCAATCCATCCCGACGAAGAGATTAAGAGTGCCAAAAAAATAGCAAAAAAAATTGGCGCACGTCATCTAATCATTAAAACCAAAGAACTAAAAAATTCTTTTTTTGTCCGGAATTCGCCAAAAAGATGTTATTACTGTAAAAGGGAATTATTTACCAGATTAACTAAAATAGCCAAAAAGAAAAATCTATCTTTTATCCTTGATGGCACTAACAGTGATGATGCTGAAGATTTTCGACCCGGCACAAAAGCAGTTAAAGAATTCAAAATTAGAACTCCTTTAAAAGAAGCAAAATTGACCAAGAACGAGATTCGTATCTTATCAAAAAGAATGAATCTTCCTACCTGGAATAAGCCCTCTCTCACCTGTCTTGCTACCAGATTCCCTTACGGAATGAAAATAACCGAGAAAAATTTAGATAAAGTTTATCAGGCAGAAAAATTCTTGAAAAAATTTGGGATTCAACGGATAAGGGTGAGGCATCATAATCAGATTGCCCGAATTGAGGTCCTGACAGAAGATATGTCTAAGATATTAAAAGAGAGGAAGAAAATTGTTTCCCGGTTTAAAGGGTTGGGTTATCGCTACGTCGCTGTTGACTTAGAAGGATATCGCTCCGGCAGTATGGATGAGGTCTTATGAAAGTAGAGGAATAATATCTAAAATTTTACCTCAGGAACCGCAGTAGCTTTTTTCTCTGCCTCAAAGTAGGGAAGAGAAACAAGGTTTCTCTTCTTTGCAAAGAAACTGCCGAAGACCGTGCGGATATAAGCGTTGAAATCCCTGGCGGTTTGGTTGTATCTCATTCTTTCTACCGCAATTCTATTCTCCGTTCCTTCCAGTTGTGCCTGCAGGGTTAAAAAATTCTCATTTGCCTTTAGGTTCGGATAATTCTCTGCCACCAAAAGTAATTTGGAAATGGTTCCTTCCAGCCCTCTGGCAGCGGCAATCTTTTCTTTTTTCGTTCCTGCTGCTCCCCACTGGCTGCGTAGTTTTGTTATCTCCGTAAAGAGTCCTTTCTCATGAGTGGCGTAACCTTTTACCGTACTTACAAGATTAGGAATAAGGTCTACTCTCCTCTGCAGAACCGTTTCCACCTGACTCCAGGCACCCTTGACTGTTTCATCCATCCGTACCACTCTATTAACCCCGGAGATATACCAACCTGTCCCGATGATAACCAGGAACACAACAATTAAGACGGCTACCAACAGCCCCAAACCAATTTTACCCTTTTTCATTTTTCACCCCTTATTTCATCTTTTTTCTTTATCTTTTTCACCACCCACCTCCGGCGCCTCCACCACCACAGGAGCCACCGCCAAAGCCACCAAAGCCACCGCCAAAGCCGCCGCTACCTCCACTACTCCAATAACCTCCCCGGGAACCCAAACCAAAGAAGAGTAGTCCCAGAGGACCAAAGAAAATCAGAATAAAAACAAAGAATAAAATGCTGATAATACCGCTAAAAATCCGTTTCCCCAAAGAGGGTTTTACTGTCTGAAGAGGGTAGTTACGTTTCGCTAAAGAACTTAAAGAGGAAAGTTTGACTTCATTCTCGTCTGCAATTTTTTTAGCGAAGATGGTAGTTGCCGCTAAAAGTCCTTTTCCGTATGCTCCTTTACGAAATGCCGGTACCAGTTGCTTTGAATAGACATAATGAGCAAAAGCATCGGGAATAATTCCCTCCAGCCCATATCCTACCTCAATCCAGACCTTTCTGTCTTTTTTTGCTACAACAATCAGGAGGCCATTATCCTTTCCTTTCTGTCCCACTCCCCAACGGCTAAAAAGATTGACCGCATACATATCTATACTTTCCGGATGTGTTGATTCTATAGTGGCAATGGCAATCTGGGCGGTTGTCTTTGTTTCTAACTCCCTACAAACCGCAGAAATGGCTTCTTTTCCGGAGGCAGAAAGAATGTGAGCATAATCGTTGACATAGCCAGTCGGTTTGGGATAGGTGGGTGTCTGAGCCCAAGAGGGAAATATTATAGATAGAAGCAGAGTAGTAACAAAGACAATACTCTTTATGGATTTGCTCATAAAGGATTTATCCGGTCCACACTCTTGGTTAATTTGAAAAGTTCATCGATATATCTGCCGAAAACAACCTCGGCATCTTCCTTACCAATCTTATTGTTGTCCCTTTTATCGTGCCAGATTGCCAGGAAGGTTGCGGAGCCAATACCAAATTCCTCGCCAATTCCGGTTAAAACCCTTTCCTTTTCATAGAGAACGGTTTTTCCTTTAAGGTAAAGGATGTTCCTGAAGACAGGGATAAGGGATGTGAGGGAATCCTTAAGCAGACGGTCAAGTCCTCTTCTCTGTAAACCCACTTCAAGATAGGTCTGCCGCAGACGAATTAATTTACTCCGTAGTTGCTCCTCGCATTCTAACCTGAGATGTTCCCTGTTGATTTCAAGATTCACAAAAGGGTCTTCTCCATAGAGCAGGAGATGATTTCCTGCCATCTCAAGAAACTCTATAGGAAAGACATCGGAGGAGTTTTCCATATACTCTTTGGTAAAGAAAAGCGGAGCAACAATTTTTTTTCTCATTCCTTTAGCCACCAGTTTCAAACTTTTCTTCAAAACCGCTAAATCTACCTTTTGGAATTCTAAAAAAAGGTTGATGTCAGAACTTCCCTGAATAAAATCTTTACCGGTAGCACTGCCAAAGAGGACGATGGCCAGAAGGTTATCCTCATAAATCTTGAGCAATTCTTCTAAATAAGGCAAAAGAACCTTTTTTACTACTTCCGGTAATTTTTCAGTGTTTACTAGGTTTTTAGCCATTTTATTTTTCTATATTAAGGCAAGGGTAGTTTCTGTAGCGTGCCTTGTGAATCTGTTCAGCGGGCACGGTGTCCCGTAGGGACGAGCGAGCAGATTCCCAGAGTGCAGTCAGCCTCGCTGGGGCTGACAAACGTGCCGCCGAAGAAACTACCCGAACCTTCTTATTTTTTTGGTTCAAAAACACGCCCCAAATTCATAGAAGCGCACTTTGGGCATTTCGGCATCATCATTTCAGGAGAAACCATTTCTCCTAACTTTGGCGGATGAATCGTAAAAA
>DAOVNU010000099.1 GCA_030630065.1 bacterium
CCTCCTCTGTAGTTTTATCTTCTTTTTTCTGAAGAGTTTTCTTGCTAAAATCCTTAATTAAAGAAAGCAGGAAGACCTCTGAGACAACAGAAGCGGATTCTTCCCTTCTTATCCTCTCTTTAAATAAAGAGATTTTTTCTATAATCTGGAAGAGTTCCTCGGAGGAGAAATTTTTACTCTGGTCTTTCAGAATTTGTTTAGAATCATTATTTAGGTTGAGTGAGGAAGAAAGCGCATAACTTTCTTTTAGCAGAAGAATATTGCGAAAATATGTTAGGAGACCACCAAAGAAAGAACTCAGGTTTTTCCCCTCGTTGGTTAATCTGTCGGTAATTACAAAGAGTGAAGAGGGGTCATTATTGATAATTGTTTCTACAACCTTAAAGTATGTCTCTTTATCCACCAAACCAAGCAGGTCATTCACCTGGCGGATAGTAATTATGTTTTCCTCGGTGAAGGAAACAAGTTGGTCTAAAATAGAGAGGGAATCGCGCAAAGAACCATCAGCAAAAACTGCTATTCTTCTTAGGGCTTCTTCTTCAGCTTTAATTTTTTCTTTTCCGATAATGTTCTTTAAATGAATGAGTATATCTGAAACCTTGATTGGTTTGAAGTCAAAGTGCTGACAGCGCGAAATGATTGTGGAGATAACCTTGTCCGGCTGAGTTGTGGCAAAGATAAACTTGACGTGTGCCGGTGGTTCCTCCAATGTTTTTAGAAGAGCATTGAATGCTTCTGTGGTGAGCATATGCACCTCATCAATAATGTAAATCTTAAATCTGCTCTTTGCAGGAGTGAACTTTACATTCTCACGTAATTCTCTAATCTGGTCAATTCCCCGATTAGAGGCGCCGTCAATCTCCAGGACATCGGGATTATTCCCGGCAGTAATCTCTTTACAAATTTCACATTGGTTGCAGGGGTTAGCCGTTGGTCCTTTTTCGCAATCAAGAGCTTTGGCTAAAATTCTCGCCATAGATGTTTTACCTACGCCTCTTGGTCCTGCGAAAAGGTAAGCAGAAGCAATTTTATTTTTAGCAATCGCATTGCTTAAAGTCCTGGTAATCTGCTCCTGTCCGATTACCTCTTCAAAATTCTGTGGCCGATACTTTCTGGCTAAAACAAGATATGACATTATGTTGTTTTCCCTTTTATGGGAATGCTTCTTTCTTTGCGGATGTCATCAATTTGTTGTAATGGTTTTTCCAGTTGATTGCGCCGGGTGGATGTAAGATGAACAAATTCTTTTTTCGCTTCGTCAATTTTTTTCCCCATTTTATCCATAGATTCGCAGAATAACTGGTATTGTTTATTAACCGCACCTAATATTGATAATATCTCCGCAGTTTTCTTTTCCAGATTAAAATTATCCACCGCCTGGCGGATAATAGCCAGGATAGCATAAAGAGTGATTGGGGAACAAAGGATTACCTTATTTTTCAACGCTTCGTCGGTGATACTGCGGTCATTTTCCTGGATAAATGCATACACCTGTTCATTGGGAATAAAGACAAGGACATAATCAACCGTGTGTTCTTCAGGGTTAATGTAATCCCGGGTAGTTACCTCTTTAATTCTATCTTTTACATCACGCAAAAATTGGGATTTATACTTTTCCTTCTCGGAAGAATTTTCTGCTTCCAGATAAGAGACATAATTATCTAAAGGAAATTTAACGTCCATATTTAGTTTTAACCCCTGAGGCAAAAGAAAGGTATAGTCCGGACGAGTTGTTGTTGCTTCCAGAGTTTTTTGTTTCTCATAATTGATTCCTTCCATAAAACCGGCTAAGCGGAGCACGTCCTCAGCCATTCTCTCTCCCCATTGACCCCGGGCTTTTGGATTAGAAAGAGCCATCCTTAATTGGTTGGTTGTCTCCTGTAATTTGCCGGTCTGTTCCGCCGCTGATTTCAACTGGGTAGAAAGTTCGCCAAATTTTTTCTCCCTGTCCTTCTCTAAATTTTTAACCAAACTTTGGACGCTCTCCATCTCCTTCTTCATTGCCTCCAAATTTTGGTCAATTAATTTTTTCTTGCCTTCCAACTCCTTTTCTCCTGATTTGGTCTGCACGGCAAGGGTTTCGTTGGCAAGTTTAAGGAACTCATCGGTGTTTTTGGAAAGTGCCTCCATTGAAAGAGAGGAAAACGAATCCTTTAAACCTTTCTGTAAATGCCTGAAAACAATAATCACAAGGACAATAGCGACTATTCCGATTAATAAAGGAATTAAAAACTGCATTCTTATCTCCAGACCAATCTTTCTTTGACTACCGCTTTTTCCTGAACCGCTATTTTTTGTATCACCTTTCCTCTCTTTTCTTCAATCATTCTTTCCAATATTCTTATCGCTCTTTCTTTACCCAGACCACTGCCATAGGTAACAAAGATAGAAGCATCTTTTCCCGCTAACCCCTGACATTTTTCCAGATAGTTACCCAGAGCCGGAGCAGGACTTCCCGCCCATACCGGAGTGCCAAAGAATAGAGCATCATAATCTTTTAAATCAAAGGTTACCTCCTTCATCTTCCCTTTTATTTTGAAAAGAGCCCGCAAGGCATTACCTAAGAAGGAATGATTTTTTTCTTCAGAAAGACGAATCATTTCCACTTCTTTCCCTTCCGCCTCTAATTTTTCTCTAATGCGCATGGCAACCTTTTCCGTATTTCCCGTCAAGGAAAAATAGATAATTCCCGCTTTATTCATTTTCACTCCAGAGATTATGGTGAAGGATACTCTCCATTCTTTTCTTGGGCACGTGCAGGACACCCTGTTTATCCTTCCAGTATTTGATTGAGTTCTTGAACTCTTCTGTCACAGATTTTTCATCCGGATAACCCAATGCGAGAACCGACTCAATCTTATATTTATCGGGAATTCCCAAAATTTTCCGCAATTTTTTTCTTTCAATGGAACCAATCCAGCAACTGCTAATCCCTTTTTCCAAAGCGGCCAAAATCATATTCTCCATCGCCGCAGCGGCATCCTTTTCTCCATATTTGTTAATTTCTTTATTGATTAAAACGATGATGTAGGCGGTTGGCTTTTTACCTTCCGGAGGATTGCCGGCCGGGACAATGTAGCCGGCCCATTTTAAGGTGCTAAAAACCTTTTCTAACAGGGTAGGGTGATTAACTATAACATATTCGCAGGGTTGTAGATTAGATCCTGAAGGTGCTAACCGACCGGCATTAACCAACTTTTTTAAAAGAGTAAGCGGTATCTTTTTCTGCCGAAAACTCCTGATAGTCCTCCGTTTTAAAATAAGTTTATACACCTCATCCATTCCGTAAAATCGCTCCTTTCTATTACAATACAACAGCGGAGAGGGGGAGATTCGAACTCCCGAGACCTTACGGTCCACGCGATTTCCAGTCGCGCGCACTCGACCAAGCTATGCGACCTCTCCTTATTTGTCCATCTCCCCATTATATGACTTTTTAGGAAGAAAAGAAGCGGAGATACTAACAGCCAAAAATACTTTAAAAAGGTCTCCTGGGATAAAGGGCAAAACCGCCATAATGAATATTTTGGAAAAACTTACTCTGGTCAGAAAGAAGAGATATAAAGCACCAAAAATGTAGATAATCAAAACCCCCAGAAGCATTAACCTTAATTGCGGTAGAAAGAATCTGTTTTTTATTTTCCTGTCAACCTGACTGCCGATAAAAAGAGAGGCAAAAATAAAACCAATTAGGTAACCGGAAGTGGGATTAGCAAAAAATGCAGAAAAGGAAATAATAGTCCAGCCCTTAAACCAGGGAATACCGGAAAGCCCTAAAAGAAGATAAATCACCATTGATAATCCGCCGTAGAACCTTCCCAGAAAAATACC
>DAOVNU010000040.1 GCA_030630065.1 bacterium
ATAACCTGAAAACTTTAACAAAATGATGCAGAGAGAAAGAAAAATAAATTCTCAGATTATTGAAGGTGGCTTACGCAAGAATATCTGGAAGTTGGCTTTGCCGATGATGGTTGGTGCCGGTCTTCAGAATATCTTTTCTCTGGTTGACCTTTTCTTTATCGGTAAACTGGGTCATATTGCTCTTGCTGCTCTCTCCATTGCCGGAGCAGTTATGGCAGTGATACTGATGCTGATTATAGGTATTGCTACCGGGACTACCGCTCTTGTTGCCCATTTTGTGGGAAAACAGGATTATGAAAATGCTGATAATACTGCTTTTCAGACCCTTCTTTTAGGAATTATCGGTTCAATCTTTATTCTTTTTATTGGTCTTTTTGGCATAACCCCTCTTTTGAAATTATTTGGCGCTGAAGGGGAAATTCTTCCTCTGGCAAGAATTTACTTAAAAATTACTTTTCTTTATTCCATATTTATTTTTCTGTTTGTTGGTCTTAATCAGGCATTAAGAGGCGCTGGAGATACGATTACTCCCTTAAAAATCCTGGTAATAGCCAATATAATCAACATCATTTTGGACCCGATGCTTATCTTTGGTTTTGGTCCGTTTCCGCAGATGGGAATTGCCGGTTCAGCCGCAGCTACCGTATTTAGCCGGGCGATAGGAACTTTTTTTCTTCTTTTCCATCTTCTTTTCAGACCATCGGTAATTCACTTTCACCGGGGAATATTTAAGGTGAACTTTCCTTTAATGAAGAAAATTACCAAAATTGGTATCTTTGCTTCTCTGCAAGTTTTTTTGCGCCAGATATCCTTTCTTCTCCTGATTAGATTGGTTGCCTCCTTTGGGGCAACCACTTTAGCCGCTTATGGTATTGGCTCCCGACTCAGAATGTTTGCGATGATGCCTGGTTTCGGATTAGCCAGTGCAGGGGCAATAATGGTTGGACAAAATATGGGAGCAGGTTTTCCGGAAAGGGCAAAGGTTTCAGGATGGGAAGTAGTAAAAGCATATCAAACTATTGCTTTGCCCCTGTCCTTTCTATTTATCCTCTTTGCCCCATTTTTAATCTCAGTTTTCAGCCAACAAGCGGAGGTGATTCATATTGGGGTTATTTTTCTTAGATTCTCATTTGCGGCCTTTCCCTGCGTAGCTATTTCTATAGTTTTAGGCAGGTCAATGAACGGGGCCGGTGATACTTTCGCTCCCGCAATAATTACCGGGATAGCAAAACTGCTTTTTTGCATTCCTTTGGCCTACCTTTTATCTCTTTTTTTCCATTTAAACCAAAATGGTATCTGGTTGGGGATGAGCATTTCTGATGTTTTTCAGTCAGTTTTATTCATCTGGTATTTTAAAAAAGGTCTCTGGCAGAAAAGATATTATGAACACCGGGAAAGCTTAGGGGCTGTCTCAAAATAATGTTGACTATTTGCCAGAGGTGATTTTGGAGCGAGATAAGGAGCAAAGAATGTTGCGTAGCACAGCTACGCAAATGATGAGCGAAGCAGTCGTAGCCCAAAAGCATCCTGGCCCTTCGGGGAGTCCCATCTTTAAAGTATTGCGGCGTTGCTCTTTGGTTATGTGCCACCGGCACATAACCTTCCTCGCGCCTTGCACTGACTTCAAACCTGGGACTCCAAATAACCAACATTATTTTGAGACAGCCCCTTAAAAAAGACATCTTTGAAAGAGAAACAAATCTGTAGTATAATAAAACATTATCGTAAAAATCCGGGCCGCTAGCTCATCAGGTAGAGCACCGCCCTTTTAAGGCGGGCGTGGGGAGTTCGAGTCTCCCGCGGCCTACTAAGAGGAAATGACAACGAGAGTAGTTTTTGGGGCGTTGGTCCAGCGGTCAAGACAGCGGGCCTTCAATCCGCTAACAGGAGTTCAACTCTCCTACGCCCCGCAGAAAGGATGCAATGATGCGGACAAAAAGATTGGGCGATACGAATCTTAACCTATCCGTTATCGGATTTGGTGCCTGGGCCATCGGGGGAGGCGGTTGGAAAGGTGGCTGGGGTCCCCAGGAAGATGAGGAATCAATTGCTGCTATTCGGCGAGCCATTGAAAAAGGGATAAATTGGATAGATACAGCCGCTACCTACGGATGGGGACATTCGGAGGAGGTAGTAGGCAAAAGCATTAAGAAATTGCGAGAAAGACCCATTATTGCTACCAAATGTGGAGTACTCCGCGGTAAGGATGGGGATTTCTTTGGGAGGTTGAAGAAAGAGAGCATTCGTTTAGAGGTAGAGACAAGCCTAAAACGTCTGGGAATAGAGGTAATTGACCTTTACCAGATTCATTGGCCAGGGCCAGAGGAGGATATTGAGGAGGCCTGGGGCACTATAGCCGACCTGATAAGGGAAGGGAAGGTTCGTTATGGAGGAGTTTCTAACTTTAGTATTGAACAAATTAAAACAATTCAGCCGATTCATCCCATAGCTTCTTTACAGCCACCCTACAGTATGCTGAAGCGGAATGTAGAGGATGAATTACTGGGTTATTGTGCGGCAAACAAGATTGGGGTCATCGTCTACAGCCCGATGCAAGAGGGACTACTCAGCGGAAAATTCAGTAAAGAGCGAGTAAAAAATTTACCCGCGGATGACCATCGACGCCAGAACATTTTCTTTCAAGAACCCCTGTTAGATATTCATCTTCAATTGGTTGAAGACCTGCGTCCAATTGCCGAAAGAAATGGTAAAACGTTTGCTCAGTTGGCAATTGCCTGGGTCCTGCGGCGTCCAGAGATAACGGCAGCAATTGTGGGTACCAGAAATCCGTCTCAAATTGAGGAGACCGCTATTGCCGGAGACTGCTTTCTTTCGGAAAAGGACATTGTAGATATTGAACTTTTACTGCAAGAGCATAAGAAAAGATTGGAAGAAATTGAATGACTATTACCTTTTCTGTTTTTTCCTTTATTCTCGGTATCTGCCTGGGGAGTTTTGCCAATGTCTGTATTTATCGGCTTCCTAAGGGAAAGTCAATTGCCTGGCCTGGCTCCTTTTGTCCCAGATGTAAGAAGGGGATTCTCTGGTATGACAATATCCCTCTTTTCAGTTTTCTTCTTTTAAGGGGGAAATGCCGCTTCTGTCGGGAGAAAATTTCTCCACGTTATTTCATTGTGGAACTTCTTACCGGGGTTCTCACCCTGCTTCTTTTTTTAAAGTTTAATATCTCTCTGGAATTCTTAATCTATTTAATATTTATTCTCTCGCTGATTATTGTCTCCTTTATTGATATTGAGAATTTCCTGATTCCGGATTGCATCGTTTATCCCGGGATTGCACTGGGTTTGCTCTTGTCTTTTCTTTACCCTGAATTGCAAAGTCAGGGTTGCGGGCCTTTAGCCGCTCTTAAGACATCATTTTTAGGGGTTCTTCTGGGCGGGGGCTTTTTATTTCTCATCGGTTATTTGGGAGGGCTAATCTTTAAGAAGGAAGCAATGGGTGGGGGGGATGTGAAACTTCTGGCAATGGTAGGAGCATTTTTGGGTTACAAGTCCGTCTTTTTAACAGTTTTCTTTTCATCCCTTGTTGGTGCTGTTATCAGTTTAATTCTGATTTCCCTGAAGATTAAAAAAAGAACCGATTATATCCCCTACGGACCATACCTTGTGTTGGGAGCAATAATTTCCATTTTCTGGAAAGGTTATTATTTTGTGGGGTTTCTAATTGATTGATGGAAGATAAGATTGTAGTACTTATTCCTGCCTATAATGAGGAAGCGGCTATCGGGAAATTGGTCCGGGATTTACAGGACAGGGTTGCGAATGTAATTGTAGTGAGTGATGGCTCCACAGATTCTACCGTAGAAAAAGCGCAGAAAAATGGAGCGGTAGTTTTGCAGCATCAGAAAAGGAGGGGTAAGGGGGAGGCCTTAAAGACAGGATTTAACTATATCCTCAACAATAAGTATCAGGCGGTAATTACGATGGATGGTGACGGTCAGCACCTGCCTTCAGAGATTCATAAATTTGTCGAGGCATTTGAAAAAAGTCCGGATAACGTTGGCATAATTGTTGGTTTACGCAGAAGAAATATCAAAAACATGCCTCTGGATAGATTCCTGACCAATTGGTTTACCTCATCCGTTGTTTCTTTCTTTTCCCATCAAAGAATTCCGGATACTCAATGCGGCTTTCGTCTCACCAGGACGAAAGTATTGGCTGAGATTAAATTATTTACATCCCATTTTGACACAGAGTCCGAAATCCTGATTAAGGTTGCTCAAAAAGGGTTCAAAATCATAAACGTTCCCATAGAAACTGTTTATCAGGAGGAACAAAGCAAAATAAATCCTTTTCTTGATACTTTACGCTTTTTTAAACTTGTTTTTAATACTCTTTTGAGAAGATGAAGCAAAATTTCAGTCAGGAAAGAAGGAGGATGGTAGAGGAACAACTCATTCCCCGGGCTATTAAAGAACCACTGGTTTTGAATGCTTTTCGTAAGGTTCCCCGGGAAAAATTTGTTCCTTTTGAACGGAGGGATAACTCCTATGATGATTTTCCTCTTCCCATCGGGGAGGAGCAGACAATCAGCCAACCCTATATCGTTGCTTTAATGACCGAAACTTTAGGGCTAAAGGGAAGGGAAAAGGTTTTAGAGATTGGAACCGGTTCGGGTTACCAAACCGCAATCATCGCTGAAATTGTAGAAGAAATTTATACCGTTGAGAGAATAATTTCTCTGGCGCAAAGGGCAAAGAAAACCTTGAAAGAATTGGGTTATACCAACATTAAGATTAAAATTGGGGATGGAACAGAGGGCTGGAAGGAATTCTCTCCCTATGACGCTATTATTGTGACGGCGGCAGCGCCAAAATTACCGCAATCTTTGATTAAACAATTAAATGAGTCAGGAAGGTTGATTATTCCTCTTGGCAATCTTTACTCTCAGGAACTTATTCTTTACGAGAAGAAGAAGGGGAAATTAATGATAAGAAATTTCGGGGGTTGTCGTTTTGTGCCGCTGCGGGGGGAACACGGATGGAAATAGGATCTTTGGTAAAGATAGTTCTTTTAGCCGCCGCCCCTGTATCAGAACTGCGGGGAGCAATTCCCTACGGAATTCTGGTGGCAAAATTACCGGTAATGGAAGTTTTTGCATTTTCTCTTTTAGGCAATTTTCTGCCAATAATTCCGCTTTTCTTCGGAATACAATCTTTTCTTAACTGGTTGGGGCGTTTTCGCTATACCAGGAAATTTGCTCTCTGGTTCATCGCAAGAACAAAAAATAGAGCAGCGATTATAGAATGTTATGAGGCAGTCGGTCTTGCTCTTTTTGTTGCTGTTCCTCTTCCTATGACCGGTGCCTGGACAGGAATAGTTGCCGCCAGTTTATTTAAAATAAAATTCAGGTATGCGGTTTTAGCCGTTGTTGTTGGTGTTTTTATTGCCGGACTAATAGTTACAGGACTCACTTTAACCGGTTCGGAGCTCTTCCACCTTTTGTATAAGAAATGAAAAGGGTAACCAGAAAAGAGATGGCGGCAATTGACCGGTGCGCAATCGAAGAATACAAAATTCCTTCTATAATCCTGATGGAGAATGCGGGTAGATGTGCAGCTGAGGTAGCATTGAAAATGTTGAAAAAGCAAAAAGGCAAGAAAGTTTCTCTTTTTGCCGGCAAAGGAAATAATGGCGGTGATGGAATGGTAGCCGCCCGGCACCTGACAAATAACGGCTGTGAAATAACCTGTTACCTTCTGGGCGAAAGAGAAAGAATACTCTCTGAGACAACAAAGAAAAATCTGCAAATTCTGGAAAGGATGAAACTGTCTCTCAGAGCAATTCCTAATTTGGACTCTCTCTTAAATCTTCGCCGGGAGATTGAGGAAAGCGCTCTTTTTTTAGATGCTATCTTTGGCATTGGATTGACCGGGAAGGTAAGGAGCCCTTATCGGGAAATCATTGAATTCCTTAATGGTTTGAAAAAACCCATGCTCTCTCTGGATATTCCTTCGGGATTGGATGCGGATACCGGCGTTGTTGCAGAGACCGCTATAATTGCCACAGAAACGGTTACTTTTGCTCTGCCCAAGAAGGGTTTATTCCTCAATGATGGTCCAAAATATTCCGGCAAAATAACCATCGCCGAAATCAGCATCCCTGAAGAACTTTTGTAAGGGAATGAAGAGAATTCATCTTTTTATCTCGGGTTATGTGCAGGGAGTGGGGTTTCGCTGGTATGTGCAGAGATTGGCGCAGAGAATGAATCTCTGCGGTTTTGTTAAAAATTTAAGGGATGGCAGAGTTGAAGTAGTTGTGGAAGGGAATGATAGCTCAATTGAAGAGTTTTTGAAGGGGTTAAAGGAAGGTTCTTTTGAAGACAGTATTGAAGAAATAAAAAAAACTGAAGAGAAATACGAGAGGGAATATTCTGATTTCAGCATAAAATTTTGAAAAATGCGCTATGGAATTATCTCCGATATTCATAGTAATCTAGAGGCCTTGAGCGAAGTTCTAACAATTTTGAAAAAAAGTTCCATTGACCAATATCTTTGTCTGGGAGACATTATTGACTATGGAGCAGACCCTTCTCCCTGTGTGGAACTGGTAAAGTCGTTAAACCCCATTGTTGTTGCAGGCAACCACGAATGGGCTTTTTCCCATCCTGAAATAATTGACTCCTTTAATAAATATGCCAAGAAATCAATTGTCTGGACGGCAGAGCAGGTTTCGGTTTCTCAAAAGAACTACTTGAATTCCTTACCGCTTATGCAAGAGAAGGAAAATTTTATTCTTGTTCACAGCAGTTTGGAGAAACCGGAAAAATTTAATTATGTTTTTAGTTTAAGAGATTTGCAAATGAACTTTCAGTTATTGAAGAAGAAAATCTGTTTTTTCGG
>DAOVNU010000098.1 GCA_030630065.1 bacterium
AAAATTAAAGTTATTTTTCCTTGATGAAAAGGGAGAAACAAGACCAATGATTATGGGTTGTTACGGGATTGGCATTTCGCGGTTGATGGCAGCGGTAATTGAGGGAAATTATGATGATGACGGCATTATCTGGCCGTTTTCTGTTTCCCCCTATTCGGCTCTATTGCTTCCGATGAATATGGAGGAAAAGGATATTCAACAGACAACGGAAGAACTTTATCACTCTTTACAGAAAAACGGGATTGATGTTATAATGGATGACCGCAAAGTTAGCCCGGGAGTGAAGTTTAAGGACGGTGACCTTCTGGGTATTCCGCTGCGGATAGTGGTCGGTAAGTCCCTGAAGGACGGTAAGATAGAATTAAAGTTACGCAGGGAGAAAAAGACAGAATTGGTAAAAGTTGAGGACATTCTTAAAAAAGTAGTGGCAGAGCTTGCTCTGCAATAGAGAAAAAAATGAAAGATTTATTTGAAATTCGCTGGCATGGTCGGGGAGGTCAGGGCGCAAAGACGGCAGCGCTTCTTTTTGGGGAGATTGCTGCGGCATCGGGTAAATATATTCAGGCATTTCCCGAATATGGACCGGAGCGGATGGGTGCGCCCATCCAGTCCTTCAACCGTATTAGTTCAGAGCCAATTACTTTACACTGTGGGGTAGAAAATCCGGACGTTGTTCTTGTCCTTGATTCTTCCCTGATGGATACCGTTGATGTCATAAAAGGGCTTTTCGAGAAAGGTAGTTTAATTGTTAATACCACGGATGAGCCCGCAGTGATTAAGAAAAATTTAGGGTTTAAAGGAAACGTATTTACGTTGGATGCTTCTAAAATTTCACTTGAAACCATCGGTAGAGAAATGCCTAATACGCCGATGATGGGTGCTTTAGTCAGGGTTATTAAGTTTCTTGATTTAAAGGAAGTTTTAGAAAAGGCAAGAATAAAGTTGCAGGAGAAGTTCCGACATAAACCGGAAGTAATCGAAGGGAATGTAAAGGCAATTGAGCGCGCCTATAGAGAAACGGAATAAAAAATGGGAGAAAAGGTTAAGAAAAAATTGGGCTGGAAGGAACTTCCCTCCGGTGATTTTTTGGAGGCCGGCAGCAGTTTGAATTTTGAGACCGGTGATTGGAGAAGTCAAAGACCGCTCTGGGATGAAAAAAAATGCAAGCATTGTCTTCGCTGCTGGATTTACTGCCCGGACAGCGCTATTCTTGTCAAGGACAAAAGGATGACCGGAATTGACTTCCGCTACTGCAAGGGTTGCGGGATTTGCGCTGTTGAATGCCCTTTCAAAGCAATTGAGATGAAGGAGGAGAAAGGAAAATGATTAAATTTATGTTGAAGAAAAGGTTTATTGCCTATCTTATTATCGGATGGGCTTTTATCCTGGGATGTTTGCCTGCTAATAGTCTGGCAATGCCGGTTAGTTCCGAGGTCTTACGGAATGAAGTTAGGAGTTTACGTCAGAGAGACATTAATAAGATTTATTCCCTCCTGGAGGAAAAAAATGTTCAGAAAAATTTAGTTAGGATGCGTCTAAACAACAATGAACTCAAGGAGAGAATTGCTAAACTCTCTGATGCTCAAGTCCATCGTTTAGCCAATCAACTGGACGGAGTTAAAATAGGAGGAAGCGCTGGCGGAGCAATACTGATTGTGGCAATTGTTGTGGGCATCATTGCTCTGATTCTTTATTTTACCGGCAGGTCTTTAAGGATTAGTACCGATACGAGCAAAACAGAATAGTTACGAATTCGGGAGCGATGATGAAAAAAATCTTATTCATTTTGCTTTTTTTGGGTTTAGCCGTTTCTATTGCAGAAGCCCGCATTAAATTGGTTGCTTTACCGGAGAGGGAAGAGGTAATTATCCGTTTAGATAATCCGCTAGCTACTTTAGTGGAAGAAGAAAGAACTTTGACTCTTCAGAAGGGTATTAATCAGGTGGACTTTTCCTGGAAAGGGGTGAGGATTGACTCGGATTCCATACGGATTAAGATTCTTTCCCATCCGGGTGAAGTCAAATTGCTCAGCGTGAGTTACCCTCCCAATGAGGCCGCTTTGGTCTGGCAGATCGCAAGCCCGAAAGCCCTTGAGGAAAAGATTAGAATCAGTTATCTTCTCTCGGGAATTGACCGTTTACTCACTTACAAAGCGATTGCCAATAAAGAAGAAAATTCGGTGGCTCTGAAATCCTTTTTGGTTCTGAGAAATTTCTCGGGAGAAGATTTCTCTCTTGCCAGGATGCAACTGGACTACGGCGAAATCTTCAAGAAATCGATTCAGCATGAAGAGACCAAACAGATGCTCTTTTTTGAAAAAAACGGGGTGCAGATTGAAAAGACACTCACTTTTGATAGTGCTAAACTTCCCTGGGACCCTCAGCAGATAAGAGAGAATGTCGGTATTCCGGTTCACTATCTAATCAAGAATAATAAAAACTCAGGATTGGGCAAATTTGCTTTATGGGACGGAAAGGTCCGCATCTTTCAGGACGATGGTCATCAGAGCACCATCTTTCTTGGTGAAGACAGGACAAAGTTTACCCCGATAGATGAAGAGATGAAACTTTATATCGGAGATAGTCGGGATATTGTAGTTACCCAGCATAAGATGAAGGAGAAAAAGATAAATATCAGACGTAATTCCCATAATCAAATTATCCTTTATGATACCGATGAGATTATCAAAGTGGAGATGGAAAACTTTAAGGATAAGGATGCTATCCTCACCTTGATTGAGCATATCCCCGGTCAATGGGAGATGAAAAAGAGCAGCCATAAGTTTGAAAAAGAGGATGCCAATACGATAAAATTTAATGTTTTAATCCCTGCTCACGGAAAGAAGGTTCTGGTCTTCAATTATAATCGGAGGAATGTCCGATGAAGAGGTTAAAGTATAAAGTCGCTCTGGCTTCATTACTTTTTATATTCATCTGCAACAGCGCGCTTTTAGCCAAGATAGATTTGGTAACCTTGCCGGAAAGGGACAGGGTGCAGTTAACTATCTATAACTCTGCCGATTTGACCTTAATCAGAGAAAGACGAACCCTTACCTTAAGGAGAGGAAGAAATAAGTTGCAGTTCTCCTGGGCGAATACCTTGATTGACCCTACCTCATTAGAACTTTTTCCCCTGAAGCAGGCGGGTAACATCGATGTATTAGACCTTACCTATCCTGCCCGAATCAAAGATTTAGGACTATGGCACATTAAATCCGGTGTTTCCGGTGATATTCCGATAGAAATTGCCTTCTTTACCTCGGGAATCTCCTGGAGAGCATACTATCTGGCAACCTTGAGCGAGGATGAAAAGAGAATGAAGTTGAATGGATACGTTCGCGTAGGCAACAACAGCGGTGAGGATTATGAAAATGCGAAAGTACGTCTGATTGTAGGAAAGATTCATCTCTTAGAGCAGATAGCTCAATTGGCCAGAAGATACCCTCCTTATGGAAGACCCGGGGTATACCCCCCAGTATCAGGAATGAGGGAAGAATTAAAAGGCAAATATAGAATGGCTAAAAAGGCTCTGATATCAGACGAATCGGCGATGAAGCCCAAAGAGATTAAGAAGGAGGGCTTATCCGAATATTTCTTATACACCATCGAGGGAACGGAGGATATTCCCAATGGTTGGTCAAAGCGGCTCCCTTCTTTCCAGCAGGACAGTATTCCGGTGATAAATCTCTATAAATATGAAGAGCAGCGTTACGGAAAAAATGTAATAAGGTTTCTCTCCTTTATCAATGATAAAAAGCATAATTTAGGCAAAGAACCTTTACCCGGAGGTCTGGTTAAGGTCTTTCGTAAGTTGGACCAGAAAAACCATCTCTCCTATATTGGCGACGATAAT
>DAOVNU010000069.1 GCA_030630065.1 bacterium
AAAAGGGTTACCATTACTAACCGTCATTATTACATTGATTTAGTTTTCTATAATCGTATCTTGAAATGTTTTATTTTAATTGATTTGAAAACCGGAGAACTTGACCATTCCGACATAGGGCAGATGAATTTTTATTTAAACTATTTCAAAGAAAATGAAAAGTCAGAAGAGGAAAATGAACCAATAGGTCTTATCCTCTGTGCAAAGAAGGATAAGGTGTTTGCAAAATATGTCCTCGGAGGATTGAGCAATAAAGTTTTTGCTTCCAAGTATAAATTGGCATTACCTTCGGAGAAGGAGTTAAAGGTTAAGCTCAAAATAATGCCCAAATTGCCGGAGCCGGAGGGGAAGAGATAAATAAAGATATTCTTCTATTTAGAAATGTACAAAAATAAAAGAGTTACGGTGGTAGGGTTGGGGGTTTCCGGTTTTGCGGCGGCTTGCCTGCTTAAGGAAGTTGGGGCAAAAGCGAAGGTGACGGAAGTCGCTGTTAACAAAGTAATTTTGGAGAGAAAGAAAAGTTTGGCAAAAAAGGGAATCGCTGTAGAGGTAGGAGGCCATAGCGAGGAGTTCATCAAGGACAGTTCTCTCTTTGTTGTTAGTCCAGGTGTGGAGTTAACTTCCCTTCCTTTGAAATTTGCGCAAAGAAATAGAGTTCCCCTTATCGGAGAGATAGAACTTGCCTCTACCCTTTGTTCCGGGGAGATTATTGCGGTCAGCGGAACAAACGGCAAGACAACGGTTGTTTCTCTCCTCGGCGAAATCTTTAAAAAAGCAGGCAAGAAGACAGCGGTCTGCGGCAATATTGGCAATCCATTCTCGGCAGTGGTGATGAATAAAAAATATTCGTTCTTTATTCTGGAGATAAGTAGTTTTCAGTTGCAAAGAATCAAAAATTTTCGACCCAGAATTGCCATTCTCTTAAACATTGGTCCCGACCATTTGGACTGGCACCAAAGTTTCTCCTCCTATAAAAAGGCAAAGAGCAGGATTTTTCTTAATCAAAAAGCCGATGACTATGCCATTCTTAACCGGGATGATGATTGCATTTCCTCTTTCCTTCCCCGGATAAAGGCGAAAAAGATTTTCTTTTCCCGGGGAAAAGAGGTAAAAAAAGGTGTATTTGTAAAGAATAATCGGATTGTTGCCAATCTTTACGGGAAAGAGGAGCGAATCTTTGATTTAAGAAAGGCGGTCTTGCCCGGTCAACATAATTGCGAGAATTATCTGGCAGCAACTGCCGGGGCTTTAGTAGTGGGAATTTCTCCGGAAATTATCCGCAAGGTTTTTCAAGGATTTCACTCTCTTCCGCATCGTACGGAGTTAGTGAGAAAATTAAAAGGAGTTTACTATATTAATGATTCTAAAGCAACGAATCCGGATGCAACCAAATCTGCTCTCCAGACCTTCCCTGCCGGCAAAATCATTCTCATTTTAGGGGGGAGGGATAAGGGTTGTTGTTTTCGTTCACTGAATGCCTTGCTGAAGAAAAGAGTGAAGCAGGTTATTCTCCTCGGCGAGGCAAAAGAAAAAATAGAGAAAGAACTTA
The DNA here is from genome assembly GCA_030630065.1 of bacterium. Taxonomy (GTDB): domain Bacteria; phylum Ratteibacteria; class UBA8468; order UBA8468; family UBA8468; genus DAOVNU01. Next base: position 1,550 of record DAOVNU010000069.1, read on the forward strand.
AAAAATCTTCGGTCCCAATAAGTAAGGTAAATTCCTTAGATGAAGCGGTAACTTCAGGAAAAAAATTGGGCAAAAGAGGGGACTTTGTTCTTCTTTCTCCTGCCTGCTCAAGTTTTGATATGTTTACCGATTATAAAGAAAGGGGTAATGTATTTAAGAGAGCGGTTCGGAATTTATCATAGCCTCCTTTTGATAACTATTTTGCTTGTTTGTTTTGGGGTGGTTATGGTCTATAGCGCCAGCGGCATTTCCTCCGGAGAAAAACTGCAGGACAGTTTTCATTTTCTGAAGCGGGAAATTCTCTGGAGTATCATTGGATTTAGTTTTCTCTTTCTTTTTTCCCGGTTTGATTACCACCGTTTACGCAAAATAAGCAAACCCCTTCTTCTTTTTTCTATCCTACTGCTTCTTCTTGTCTTCACTCCCCTGGGAGTGCGTGTCAATGAAGCGAGGCGTTGGTTGAGAATTGGCCCTCTTACTTTTCAGCCGTCAGAACTGGCAAAATTAGCAATTATTCTCTATTTAGCGGACTTTTTAAGCAGGAAGAGGAAACAAAGCGAAAAATTTATTCGGGGATTCCTCCCGCCCCTTATTATCCTCACCCCAATACTTGTGCTTGTTCTTTTAGGACGTGATTTGGGCTCAACCATTCTAATTTCAATACTTTTTCTTGCCATTCTCTTTGTTTCGGGAGTAAAAATATCTTATATTATATCGCTTTTTCTTTTGGGAGTTCCCGCGGTTTTCTTTCTTATTTACAGCAGTTCTTATCGGAGAGCGCGGCTTTTGGCCTTTGTCCACCCCTGGGAAAATTCCCAGGGAATTGGCTGGCAAATCACCCAGTCCTTCATTGCGCTTGGCTCGGGAGGGGTGTTGGGGAAAGGGCTGGGGCAAGGTCGGCAGAAACTCTTCTTTCTTCCCGAAGCTCATACCGACTTTATTTTTTCTATTATTGGCGAGGAACTGGGAATTTTTGGTGTGCTGTTTATCCTTTCCCTCTTCACTCTTTTTATTCATCAGGGGAGGAAGATTGCCAAAAATAGTAAGGATCGTTTTGGTCATCTTCTGGCAACCGGCATTACTTTGCTCATTGGGTTTGAGGCAATTTTACATATTGGGGTAACCATTGGATTTTTCCCTACAAAGGGTATCCCCCTTCCCTTTGTCAGTTATGGGGGGTCATCTTTATTTATCTCCCTTGTTGCGGTAGGAATTCTCCTTAATATTTCCAAGCAACTGGAGGAAAGAATATGAAAGAGATTCGGGTAGTTTCTTAGGCGGCACGGACGCTGTGCGACGAGTAAGGAGCACGAGATAGCGTCGGGTGCGAGTCGGTGAGCACCCTGCCTGACGAAGCGATAGCTGAGGAGACCGCAGAGATGCTCGCTATAGGCAACTCTCTGTCTGGGTTTAATACGTTGCCAAATGCCGCTACAGAAACTCCCTCATCTCTGGTGTAAACATAATTATGAAGAAGATCGTTATTGCTACTGGTGGGACAGGGGGACATCTTTTTCCTGCTCTAACAATAGGAGAAAAGTTAAAAGAGAAGGAGAAGGATTTGAAGATTCTCTTTGTGGGAGAAGCAAAGGCAAAATATTTAGAGCTCTTCAGAAAAAAGGGCCTTATATTCCGAAAAACAAAGGTGCTTAAGTTACCATCCAAAGGTTTTTTGAATTATCTGAAATTTCCTTTCCTTCTTCTTTTTGTATTGTTTCAATCCTTTTTTATTCTTTTTAAAGTTAAACCAGCAGTTGTGGTTGGAATGGGGGGAGCTGCCAGCGGTCCCCTTCTTTTAACCGCATCCTTTTTGAGAATCCCAACTCTGATTCAGGAGCAGAATGTTATTCCCGGATTGACAACTAAAATCCTTTCCCGTTTTGTAGGGGAGATTGCCCTGGGTTTTGCAGAGACAAAAAAATATCTTTCCGGAAAAAGTTTGGTACTTACCGGTAACCCCTTGCGCCAGGAAATTTTGGAGAGGAAACGCGAGGAGGCGTTAAAAAATCTGAATTTTTCCCCTGATTATTTTACCGTTTTCATCCTGGGCGGGAGTACCGGGGCTCATTCTATTAATTTGGCCGCTGTGGTGGCGGTTGATGATTTACAGGAAGAAGAGGAAAAATTACAAATCATTCATCTCAGCGGGGAGGAGGATTATCAAAGAGTGAAGCGGCTCTATGAGAAAAGTGGGCTAAGGTCACTTGTTTTTCCTTTCACCGAGAAGATTGAGGATTTTTACGCTGTTGCCGATTTAGTGGTTGCCCGCGCCGGAGCCATTACCATCAGCGAGATTGCCTCCCGGGGTTTGCCGGTAATTCTTGTTCCTTACCCTTATGCCAAAGAGAAACATCAGGAAATCAATGCTCGATATTTAGTAAGGAAAAATGCCGCAATTTTAATCAGGGATAAAGAACTTTCCGGCCCTCGTCTGGCGCGAGAGATTCTTTTTCTGCTCAAAGATAAAAAAAGATTAATTGCAATGGGTGAGAATAGTAAAATTTTGGCACAACCTGGGGCTGCCGAGAAAGTAGCCGAATGCATCCTGAAACTGATAAAATCAGCCACGAATTAATTTAATGTTAGAAAATAAAAAAAAGATTCATCTTATTGGCTGTGGGGGAATTGGTCTTTCGGGGATTGCCCTGATTCTTCTGAAAAAAGGGAAAATTCTCTCTGGTTCAGATACTGTTGAGTCGAACCTTACAAAGAAACTACAAAAGCAGGGAATGAAGTTCTTCCTGGGGCAGAGAGGCAAAAATATCACCGAAGATATGGAATTAGTTATTATCTCCGCGGCAATTAAAGATGACAACCCGGAATTAAAAAAGGCAAAAAGCTTAAAAATCCCCGTGATTAGTTATGCGCAGTCGCTTGGTTTGGCAATGGAGACAGGGTTTGGTATTGCCGTTGCCGGGACACATGGGAAAACCACAACCACGGCGATGATTACCACTATCTTAAAAGAGGCCGGGGAGGAACCAAATTTTGTCATTGGGGGCGAGGTTAAGGAATTAGGGGGTAACTCCGGGGTAGGAAACGGTAATTTTTTGGTAGCCGAGGCCTGTGAATTCAACAGAAGTTTTCTTTCTTTAAAACCAAAGGCAGCGGTAGTAACCAACATTGAAGAGGACCATCTTGATTATTATCAAAATTTACAGGAAATAAAAAAGGCATTTGCCGAATTTGTCTTTCTTGTCCCTGCCGATGGCTTTATTGTTCTTTCCGAACAGGCAAAGAAGTGTTTACCCAAAACAAAAACAAAAGTTTTTACTTATGGGTTTGAGGAAAATAATGACTACAGGGCAACTAAAATCTCTCTCAAAAAGGATATTACAAATTTTGATATTCTCTATCAGAAGAAATTTTCTGTCTCCATCTTTTTAAAAATCCCGGGAAAACATAATATCCTGAATTCCTTGGCCGCCTTTGTAGTCGCTAATCAATTAGGGGTTAAAGAGGAAATAATAAAAAAGGCGTTGAAGAACTTTAAAGGGGTAGATAGAAGATTTGAGATTAAGGGGAAGTTTAAAGGCATAACCATTATTGACGATTATGGGCATCATCCCACGGAA
>DAOVNU010000086.1 GCA_030630065.1 bacterium
ATTGACTCGCTCTCTAATAACTGCAGAACTCTCCCCTTTCTTCTCTTCACTTGACATTTCAGAGAAGGATATTCCCGGCACCTCAATCTGCAGGTCAATTCTATCCAATAGAGGACCGGAGAGTTTACTCCTGTATTTCTGAATCTGGTAAGGGGTACAGATACATTCATGCCTGGGATCGGTATAGAATCCACAGGGACAGGGATTCATTGCACCGACAAGCATAAATCTGGCAGGAAAGGTAACCGAACCTCTGGCGCGTGAGATGCGTATTGCACCATCCTCCAATGGCTGACGCAATACCTCAAGCACATCCTGATGGAATTCTGCCAATTCATCCAGAAAGAGAACACCATTATGGGCTAAACTGATTTCTCCGGGTTTAAGAAGAGAACCACCGCCAACGAGGGCAATATTAGAGGTTGTATGGTGCGGACTGCGAAAGGGACGAGTGGCAACAATTGCCTCCTTCGGATTAAGAAGACCGGCAATAGAGTGAATTTTGGTTGTTTCTAATGCCTCCGGGAGAGTGATGTTGGGAAGAATGGTGGGAAGTCGCTTCGCCAACATTGTCTTTCCAGCCCCAGGCGGGCCAATAAGGAGAAGATTGTGACCTCCACTAACCGCTACCTCTAAAGCCCGCTTTACACTTTCCTGACCCGCTACCTCGTCAAAATCTATCGTGTAATTCGCTCTTTCTTTAAAGAGGTTATTTATTTCTAAGGAAAAAGGAAGAATTTCAATTTTTCCTTCCAGAAAATCAATTGCTTTGTTTAACGAGTCAACAGGATAGATATCGATTCCTTTGATTAAAGCCGCCTCACGGGCATTCTCCTCAGGCAGGATAACTCCCTTTTTCTTCAACTCCTTTGCTTTCATTACCGTAGGCAGAATTCCTTTTACGGGACGCAAAGAACCATCCAGAGAAAGTTCCCCTAAAATAAAATAATCGGCCAAACGTTCACCTTTAATTAATTTTATTGCGGCAAGGAGTCCAAGAGCAAGGGGAAGGTCAAAGGAAGGACCTTCTTTCTTAAGGTTAGCAGGGGCCAAATTGACCGTAATCTTTTTTACGGGAAAATCAAAACCAGAGTTCTTGAGAGCCGGCTTAACGCGGCTCCTGCTTTCCTTTACCGCTTGGTCAGGCAAGCCCACAATGGAGAAGGAAGGAAGCCCTTTGCTGACGTCCACTTCAATCTCAATCGGATGTGCCTCTATCCCTAAAATTGTGACTGAATAAACTTTGGCTAACATAGTTGAAAAGCATCTTTAAATAATTTAATTGTATAGGAGTTTCCTTTATCCAGGGTAATACAGACCACATCAAAACGGCAGTCAATCTCGTTTAACCTTTTTGCTTTGAGATAGAAAGAAGCAACTTTGGAGATTTTTTTCTTCTTATTTAAAGAGATGGATTCTTCGGGCGCACCGAAATTAGAGGAGGTTTTTGTTCTCACTTCAATGAAAACGAGAACCTTTTTTTGGTAGGCAATAATGTCAATTTCGCCGAAAGGGGTCCTAAAATTTCTTTTTACTATTTTATAACCTTTAGAGAGCAGAAATCTTCTCGCTAATTCCTCCCCTTCTCTGCCCAGTTTTTGCCTTTCTTTTGTCAAGTTAAATTCTACTTCTTTCTAAGATAATATAGTTTTGCTTTTCTTACTTTGCTTTTCTTCTTAACTTCAATCTTGCTAATAAGGGGAGAATGAAGAGGAAAGATTCTTTCCACTCCTTCACCATAGGAAACCTTACGCACCATAAATGTCTTGCCCAATCCGGAACCTTTTCTGGCAATTACCACACCATCAAAAACCTGAATCCTCTCTCGGGTTTTCTCTCCTTTCTTACCTTTCTTTTCCTTTTCCGGCTCGATTATCCTGAGGTGCACCGCAATTTCATCCCCTGCCGAAAACTGAGGGATTTTTTTTTCAGAACTATTCATTTTTAACCATCTCCTTTCTTGGAATTTCAAAGTTGTAGCGGTGCGATTCATCGCACAAAATAGTCGGATAAATCCGACCGCTACAAGTACTAATTTATTTTATAAGGTCTGGGCGAAGAGCGCGTGTTCGCTCCTCTGCCTGTTTTTGCCGCCAATTGGCAATCTCCCGATGATTACCCGAAAGAAGAACCTCAGGAACTTTCAAGCCGCGATAAACAGGAGGCCTGGTATAATGCGGCCAGTCAAAGACACCGGTAGAGAAGGAATCTTCTTCTACCGCCTTTTTTGGAAGAACACCGGGAATAAGTCGACAGATACTGTCCACCAGCACCATTGCCGGCAATTCCCCGCCGGTCAAAACATAATCGCCAATGGAAATTTCTCGGTTCACAACCGTTCTCACCCGCTCGTCCACTCCTTCGTAATGTCCGCAGATAAGGATTAAATGTTTTTCCCGAGAAAGGCCCTGAGCCATTTTTTGCGTCAGCAAAGTCCCCTGCGGAGAAAGAAGAATAATTTTACTTGATTTGTCGCTTTTAACTTTCAGATATTCTATTCCTTCAAAGATTGGCTCGGGTTTCATCACCATTCCTTTTCCTCCACCATAAGCAAAATCATCCACCTGTTTATGCTTATCCCGTGTAAAGTCCCGCAGATTGTAGATATTAATTTTAACAAGACCTTTCTCTTTAGCCCGTTTAATAATGCTTACTTCTAAAGGAATAAAAACTTCGGGAAAAATTGTCAGGATATCAATTAACATCTATTTTTTCTTTGCGCAGAAGATTTTTTACCGTCTCCGTTGGTTGAGCACCCTTCTCCAACCAGTAGGTAACCCGTTCCTTATTAATCTTTATAACTTTGGGATTGCTTCTATTGTCATAAGAACCAATGGTCTCAATAACATCCCCCTGACCATCCTTATATCTGTCGACTACAATGATTCTATAGAATGGCTTTTTCTTTGCCCCCACTCTTCTTAATCTGATTCTTACCATAATTTCTCCTTAGTTAATTCGCTTAATGTCTGCTCCCAACTCCGTTAACTTTTCCACCAATCTTTCGTAACCACGGTCAAGATGGTAAACACGAGAAATCTCAGTTTCTCCTCTTGCCGCCAAAGCGGCCAAAACAAGAGCCGCACTTGCCCTGAGGTCAGAAGCCATTACCTTTGTTCCAACAAACGTTCTATCCCCTTTGAGAATGGCACTGTCACCTTCGATCGTGATATCTGCTCCCATCCGGTTCAATTCTCCAATATGCATAAAACGTTTGGGGAAAATCCGCTCGGTAATAACGGAGGTACCTTGAGCAAGACACAGCAAAGCCATAAATTGCGCCTGCATATCCGTAGGAAAACCAGGATAGGGAAAGGTTACAAGGTTAACCGCTCTTAAACCGTTTGAATTTTTAACCTGTAAACTTCTTTTTTTAAGATTTATCTCTGCTCCTGATTCCTCCGCTTTATCAATTACCGCCTCCAGGTGAGAAGGATTTATGTTTTCAATTGAAATCTCGCCCTTGGTAATCAGTCCGGCAACCAAATATGTCCCGGCCTCAATCCTGTCAGAAATGATTTTGTAATTTTTCCCCCTTAATCTTCTTACTCCCTTAATCCGCAAGAGATGGGAACCGGTCCCTTCAATTTTTGCCCCCATCTTGTTTAGAAAATTTGCCAAATCAACAATCTCCGGTTCGCAGGCAGCAAACTCAATTAAGGTTTCTCCTTCAGCCAGAGTAGCCGCCATCATTACGTTAGCGGTAGCGAGAACACTGGAACCAAAAGCACCGCCCAGAAAAATTCTTCTTCCTTTTAATTTTTTAGTTTTCGCTTCAATATACCCTTTTTTTATTTTAATTTCTGCTCCCAAGTCCCTTAATCCCTTAAGATGCAAATCAATTGGTCGCGGTCCAATAACGCATCCCCCCGGTAAAGAAACAACCGCTTTCTTGAAACGAGTTAGGAGAGGACCCAGGAGGCAGATAGAGCCCCTCATCAAACACACTAAATCATAAGGAGCGGTAAAATTTTTTACCGTATCGGTATTTATTTCTACGGAATTTTTATTTAATTTTATCTTTGCGCCCAAAGAATTTAAAATTTTCAATATTGTCTTGGTATCCTTTAAAAAGGGAAGATTTTCAATCCTGGATGTTCCTTCTGCTAAAAGGGTAGCTGCCAAAATTGGTAAAGCACTGTTCTTGGAGCCGGAAATTCTTACTTTTCCTTCTAAAGGGACTCCACCCTTAACAATAATCCTATCCATTTTTTATAATTGCTATTCTTTCTATACCTTGATAATCGGGAACAATCTTCTCTAATAAGAGAAACTTGTTATCTTTTACGATGTTTCTGATTGCTTCAGGTTGATTATCTCCTATTTCTAAAATGAGATACCCGCCTCTTGCCAAAAATAAATGGGCTTTTCTAATAATCCTTCTGAAAAAATCAAGTCCATCTTCTCCGCCATCAAGAGCAATTTGGGGTTCAAACTTAATCTCTTCGGAAAGTGTTGCTAACTGTGCCCCCGGAATATAAGGGGGCGAAGAG
>DAOVNU010000104.1 GCA_030630065.1 bacterium
CATAGACCTGCTGGTCAAAATCATAACGCCACATTTGCCCCTTCGGAGCAAGAACTCCGCAGACGGTAAAGTAGTGGTTATTAATCTTTATTTTTTTTCCTATGGCTTCATCTTCAGGAAAGAGTTCGTCAGCCACGTTACTTCCTAAGACGGCTACTTTCAGCCAGTGGGCAGCATCTGAGGAAGTAAAAAATTTACCTTTTTCGACCTCCAAATTGCGAATCTCCGGATAGGCAGAACTTACCCCATAAACGTTTGCTTCTGATTCCTCTTTCCCGGCTGAGATAAAGTTAGCAACACTTATTTCCGGAGATATATTTTTTACCCCTTCCAACCTCTTCAAATAAGTAAGGTCATCCAGAATTAAACCTTTGGATATTCCTCTTCTTTCGCCGGGCTTACGGGGTGGCGGTCTGCGGGAATAAATTGTAATAATATTGGTTCCCAGGGTTTCAATGCGTTTCTTGATCTGAATCTCTGAGCCGCGACCAGCGGAGATAAGAGAAACAATCGCCGCAATACCAATCAAAATACCTAAAATAGTGAGCCAGGAGCGGAGCCGATTGTTCCGTAAACTATCCAGACCTAAATAGGCCGCCTCAGCAAAGTTCATCTTTAACTATTTTTCCGTCTTCTAAACGGATAATTCTTGAGCAATAGGAAGCAACAAAGGGGTCATGGGTAATAATGATAATCGTTTTTCCTTTTTGATTAAGGTCAACAAAAATCTTGAGGATGCTTTCTCCTGTCTTACGGTCAATATTTCCCGTTGGCTCATCGGCAAGGATTAAGTGGGGATTATTAATTAAAGCCCGCCCGATAGCGACCCTCTGTTGTTCTCCTCCTGATAATTGATTGGGAAAACTATTTATTTTATCCTTTAATCCTAAAGAAAAAAGAATCTCAATGCCCCTTTTTCTTCTTTCTCCCCGGGGAACACCTTTATAGATAAGGGGTAATTCTACATTAGAAAGAATTGTCTCCCGGGGGAGAAGATTAAAGGATTGGAAGACAAATCCTAAATGGCTGTTGCGTATCTCGGCTAATTTCCTTTCACTTAAACGATTTGCTTCCTCTCCTTGGAAGAGATAAAGACCTCCTGTCGGCCGGGAAAGACAGCCCAAAATGTCCATCAAGGTGGTCTTGCCACTTCCCGAAGGTCCCATAATGGCGGTAAGTTCCCCCTGTTTTATCTTGAAATTTATTCCTTTTAATGCGCTTACCTTTACGAAACCGGTATCATAAACTTTGGTTAAATCTCTTATTTCCAATAACATTATTTTTTCTTATGCATCCTTCTCCCAAAAGGCATAAGGGAACCGCCTTGCTCGACGGAAGAATGTAATTTATTCTCTCCCAAGAGAATCTCTTCTCCTTCTTTTACGCCAGCAGTAATCTCGGCAGATTCTTCGGTAATCAAACCCACTTTTACCTCTACCGGGTTAAAGTCATTTCCTCTTTTTACCTGAAGGTAATCTTTCCCGTCCTTTTCCCGCAAAGCGGATTGGGGAACAAGAAGGACATCTTCTCTTTTTGCAGCCAGGATTTCTACTTCCGCACTCATCCCCGGTTTAAGGTATCTCTCCGGTTTATCCACTTTTACTTTAACCAGATAAGTAACTATTCCTTCACTGATTTCTGAAGAAGGAGCGATACTGATTACTTCTCCCTTGAATCTCTGCTCAGGAAAAGCGTCGAGAACTATTTTGGCTCTTTGTCCTGATTTTAATTTCCCAATATCAACCTCATTGATATTCACCTCAACGACCATCTGACTTAAGTCGGCGACAGTCATAATTGTGGCTGCCTGGGCCGCCGAATTTGTGCCGCTGATTGCCTCTCCTTCCTCTTTATCTGCGGAAATAATGACTCCGGAAATAGGGGAGTAGATTTCGGTCTTTTTTAAATCTCCTTCAATGCTTTCCAGATTGCTTTTTGCCACTTCGTAATTTAATTGACTCACCTGATAAGTGGTCCTTAAATCGTCAACATCTTTCTGAGCAATCAACCCTTTCTGAAAAAGTTTTTCAAAACGTTCCAAATTCTTTTTTTCATTCTCCATCTTTATTTTTGTTTGTTCCCGGGAACTCAGCGCCTGGTCTCTCTTAGGAAGAAGCAGTGATTTATCCAGTTCTACCAACTTCTTACCCCTTCTCACAAAATCTCCTTCCTGGGCGTAGATTTTAGAGATGCGACCGCTTACCTCCGACTTTATCTCCACCCTATTCAACGGCTGGAGCGTTCCTACCTCACTCACCGTAATCAACAGGTCTCCTCTCTTTACCGAAGTGGTCAAATACTCCCCGCTTCTTCTGATTTTTTTACTTTTTCGGTAAAAGGAAAAACGGATTCCTCCCCCGATAAAAACAAGCAGCAGCAAAACAATAAAAATTTTCTTTTTCATTTTAAGTAGTCCTCTATATTTTCTCCTGAAGACAGAATTAAATTTGCGTTTGCCAACTGGTAGTCAAAGAAAGTGTTCACTTTATCCGTCTCGGCGGATACCAGGTCCGTCTGGGCATCGATAACTTCCAGGATGGAACCTACCCCTTCTTTGTAGCGGCCAGTGGCTAAACGAAGACATTCCTCTGCAGCAGTTACTTCTTCTTCCTGGACTCCCATTAATTTTTCAAGATTTTGAAGATTAAAGAAAGCGGTTGAAACCTCCCCGGTGATATCCCTGATTAATTCCTCTTTTGCGAATTGCAGTTTTTCCTGATTCAATTTTGCCTGTTTTAGACGAGAACGTTTTATCCCTGCATCAAATATAGGAATTTCTACCGCAAGATAAACAGTCCAATCATTTATGTCGGAATACCCGGAAAGGTCACGGTCTAAATAGTAGTCGTAATCCCCTTTTAAGGAAAGGGAAGGGATGTAGTCCTTTCTGGCTAATTGGTAAGCATATTCAAGTTGAATTTCTTCCCCTTCTTTTTTCTTAATCTCCGGTCTTTTAGTTAATGCTTTGGATAGAGATTTCTTAAGTGAAACAAGAGGGAAAGAAAATTCTATTCTTGAATCGAGTCGGTATCCTTTCTTCTTTAAGCCCAAAATATTCTCCAATTTTATCCTGGAGAGAGAAAGAGCGTTTGACTCAGAAATTGTATCGGACTCGGCACTTTTTACCTCAACCTTACTCTTCAGAAGGTCGGCATAAGAGACGATGCCTACTTCTAATTTTGCCTCAGCCAGCTGGTAATATTTTTTTGCTCTCTTTAATCTTTTTTCTGATAAATTAACCAGTTCTTTATTTTTAAGAACGGAGAGAAAGGCAGAAGTAATCTCCAACGCTTTGTTCTGGCAAGTTTTACGATAATCTTCTTCTAAAACATATTTTTCACTTTTAGTAGTTTTCAGGTTAAGGGAGCGTCGTCCATAATCGTAAAGGGTCCAATCAATACCAATGGTCGCCCGGTGATAATCAGGATTCCATTCAGGAGAGTTATGTAAGCGCGATAGATTATAACCACCCTCTAAAGAAATGCTGGGGTAAAAAGCGGCGCGATTAATGGCGATGTCAAATTCCACCTTCTCCAGTTCTTTTTCCGCTTGTGCCAGTTCGGGAGAATTCTTAAAACCAATTTCCAACGCCTTTTTTAAATCAAGGAATAAAAGATTTTCTGCGGAGAAAAGTGAAGAAGAAAAAGAAATAAGCAGGACGCATAAGAAAAATTTAAAAAATTTTGTCATCAAAC
>DAOVNU010000064.1 GCA_030630065.1 bacterium
AATTGCGAAGGTTAAGATAAACAAGTTTATTCGGCAGTTGGGTCTGGTCAATAATTTTTACCTTTCCATTATGCCACTGAATTGTTTTTATCATTTTCATGCACAAAGGTGGACTCTCTCCTCACCCACCGATTTTCTTATCTCAGAGAGAAATTCCGGCGTTGGCTGAACTGAGATTTCTGTCTGAATAGAAATTCTCTCCTTATTTGGAAGATGAATCGTTAAATTCACCCCTACGTTTCCCTTGAATTTTCCCAATGACTTCTTTAAGGACTCCAGAGTGCCTCTCTCAAGACCTACGAGATAGAGTTCGATCTCCACCCTATTTGTCAGTTTTTCTGTTGCCTCATTAATCGGAAGCACTTCATCGGCAACAACCGACGCTTTCTCATTGCGAAAGTCAACCTTGCCGTTGATAAAAACAACGGAGCCCACACGAATATGGTTGGCAAACTGGTTGAATGCCTCGGGGAAAAAGATTACCTCTGTTTTCTCCTTTAAATCCTCCAGAACAAGGGTTGCCATTTTCTCTCCCCTCTTAGTCGTAAACCTTTTTACCTTATCGATGATTCCCCCTAACCTCACTGGGCTTCCTGATGCAAGATTCTCTAATTCGGAAGAATTATCTTGAGCATAACTCTCCAGGATTTTGGCAAACTTTGCCAGGGGGTGACCGCTGACATAAAAACCGAGAACACTCTTTTCATAGGAGAGCAACCTTGACTCGGACCATTCATTAACCAAATCTTTACCTTTGGCTTTTCCCTTCTCCAGAGAAACGGAATCAAAGATTGAAAGTTGTCCGTTGATTTTGGTCTTTTGGAACTTTGCCCCTTCTTTCAGGACATCATCTATCTGCAGGAAAAGTGCGGCACGCAGCTCTCCTAAAAAGTCAAAAGCTCCGGCTTTAATCAAACTCTCAAGCACTTTGCGGTTGACTAATCTTAAATCAACCCGAGAGCAAAAATCAAAAAGAGAGAGAAATTTGCCATCTTCCCGGGCATTGATAATCGAGGAAATCGCTAATTTTCCTACGTTTTTAATTGCCGCCAAACCAAATTTTAAATCGTTACCAAAAGGAACAAACTCGGCAAAACCATCCTGAACGTCCGGGGGCAAAACCCAGATTTTCATCCGCTCACATTCCTCGATGTAATCAACAACTTTATCAGAATTTCCCATTTCACTCGTTAAAAGTGCCGCCATAAATTCCAGGGGAAAATGTTCTTTAAGAAAAGCGGTCTGATAAGAGATAGTCGCATAACCTGCGGAATGACTCTTGTTAAACCCATAACCGGCAAATTTGGAGATTTGATTAAAGATGTGTTCGGCTATTTTTTTGGCAATACCTTTTTTAGCCGCTCCCTGGAGAAAAAGTTCCCGATTTTTCTCCATAATCGATAAAATCTTTTTGCCCATTGCCCGGCGAAAGAGGTCAGCCCGTGCCAGATCAAAACCGCCAATGACGTTAACAATCTGCATTACCTGCTCCTGATAAAGAATGATTCCGTAAGTGTCTTTCAAAATTGGCTCCAAACTGGGATGGTCATACTTTATTGCGGAAATTTTATGTCTTCTTTTAACAAAATCATCTACCATTCCACTGCCCAATGGTCCCGGTCGGTAAAGCGCTAAAATAGCGATTAGGTCTTCAAACTTTTGGGGAGAAATTTTGCGCACCAGATCGGTCATTCCTGAACTTTCTAACTGGAAGATACCCTTTGTTTCTCCCCGACAAAGAAGGGAAAAGGTCTTTTTATCATCAAGTGGAATTTCTTTAATCTCCTCCTTTTTCCGCTTTTTTGCCATTTTTTGGCTATCCTCGATAACTGATAAGGTTTTCAATCCCAGAAGGTCAATCTTTAAAAGTCCGATTTTATCCAGAGATTTCATTGAATACTGGGTAGCGATTTCATCACTGGGACCGCGGAAAAGAGGTGTATATTCGGTAAGAGGTAATTCGGAAATGACAACCCCCGCCGCATGGGTTGAAGCATGCCTTGCTAAGCCTTCTAAAAGAAGAGAAACCTCTAAAAGTTGCTTAACTCTATCATCGGTATCGCGGAGATTTTTCAATTGCGGCTCCCGGGAAATTGCCTCGTTCAGGGAAATGTTAAGTTCATAAGGAACAAGTTTAGCAATATGGTCTACCTCTGAATAGGGTAAATCAAGGCCTCTTCCTACGTCACGAATCACCGCTCTGGCAGCCATCGTGCCAAAGGTAACAATCTGGGCAATGTTTTTCTCGCCATATTTGTTGCGAATGTAGTTGATTACCTCATCCCTTCTCCGGTCGCAGAAATCAATATCAATATCCGGAAGGGTTGCTCGCGCCGGATTAAGAAACCTCTCGAAAAGGAGATTATAGGAAAGAGGGTTGATTTGTGTAATCCCCAGAAGGTAAGAGACCAAACTTCCGGTTGCCGAGCCCCTCCCCGGACCAACCGGAATTCCCTTTTCCATCGCAAAATTGACAAAGTCAGAAATAATCAGGAAATAACTGGAATAGGCCATATCTTTAATCACTTTTAGTTCATATTTTAATCTACTTAATATTTCCGGAGAATTTCCATTTTCAAACCTTTTCTTTAGCCCTTCCTGGCAAAGTTCCTGCAAATAGGTATTTTCATCGTAGGACTCTGGCACCTGGTAATGGGGAAGATGGAGTTGATCAAACTCCATTTTTAGATTACATTTTTCGGCAACTTCCGAGGTATTGGAAATGGCTTCCGGGACCTCGGCAAAAATTTCCTTCATCTCTTCAGCGCTTTTGAAGTAAAACTCATCGGTGGAAAATTTCAGTCGTTTGGTATCGGTAATTTTACTCCCGGTTTGAATACAGAGAAGCACATCATGGGCAAAGGATTCTTCCTTTCTCAGATAATGGCAATCATTGGTGGCGACAAGGGGAATTCCTAAATTTTTCCCCAATTTGACCATCTCCTGATTAATTTTTTTCTGTTCGGGAATACCTTCATCCTGAAGTTCTAAATAGAAGTCCTCGCCAAAGAGTTCCCGGTAAAACAAAGCAACCTCTTCCGCTTTCTTCAGGTTACCCTTAAAGATAAGGGACGGAATTTCACCCTTTAAACAGCCGGAGAGAACAATAATCCCATCCTTGTGTTGCTCTAAAACCTGCTTATCAATTCTGGGTCTATAGTAAAAACCTTCTAAATAGGAGATGGTGGAAAGTTTCAACAAGTTTTTATAGCCAGCGCTATCTTTTGCCAGAAGGGTAAGGTGGAAGGATGCCTCCTTAATTCCCCGCGATTTCTTCTCAAAGCGACTCCCGGGAGCAATATAGGACTCTAAGCCAATGATTGGCTTCACCCCTGCTTTTAATACCTTCTGATAAAAATCAATTGCCCCAAACATATTCCCATGGTCGGTAATCGCCAATGCCTTCATTCCCAATTGATAGGCAAGTTTAGCCACCTTATCGACGCGGCACATCCCATCCAATAAACTATACTCGGTATGCAGATGCAGATGTACAAAATCAGAATTTTTCATACAATCTTTTTCCGGAGTTGCTGGAAGAGTTTTCCCTCCGTTTTTATCGTGGGAGCAATAATCACCTCTACCAGTTGCATCTCCCTGATATTTTTCACTCCTAAACTTCCCATTGAGGTGCGCAAAGCACCCACCAGATTCTGAGAGCCATCATCTAATCTGGACGGACCAAAAAGAATTTCCTTTAAAGTTCCGGTAATTCCCGCTTCTATTCTTGTTCCTCTGGGCAGATTGATATTGGAGGTTGCCATCCCCCAGTGAAAACCTTTTCCCGGCGCCTCCTCTGCCCGGCTGAAGGCAGAACCAACCATAACGGAATCTGCGCCGCAGGCAAAGGCCTTGCAGATATCCCCGGAGGTGGTCATCCCACCGTCGGTGATAATTGGAACGTACCTCCCGGTTTTTTTATAATAAAAGTCCCTTGCGGCAGCAGTATCGGAGGTGGTTGTAACCTGCGGAACGCCAATACCCAGAACCTCCCTTGTGGTGCAAGCGGCTCCCGGACCAATCCCCACTAAAAGACCGGAAATACCGGTTTCCATCAGTTCCAGGGCAACGTCGTAGCCAACACTGTTGCCGACAACCACAGGTATTTTCATCGCCTGGCAGATTTTGTTTAAGTCCAGAGATTTATATTTTGAAGAGATATGTTTCTTTGTCGTCACGGTTGCCTGGATGACAAAAACGTCGGCTCCCGCCTTCTGCGCAATTTCACCAAACCGCTCGGCTCTCTGGGGAATGGAACTGACGGCACAGACCACCTTTCCATTTTTAATTTCGGAAATTCTTTGCTTGATTAAATTTTCCTTAATCGGCTCCTGGTAGATACTCTGAATAACCCTGGTTGACTCCCCGGGTGAGGCCTTAATAATCCGCTCGATAATTTCATCAGGATTCTCATAACGGGTTTGAATCCCCTCTAAATTTAAGACAGCTAATCCTCCTAACTTACCAAAAGCAATGGCAAATTTAGTATCCACCACACCATCCATCGCTGCCGCCAAAATAGGTACTTCGAACTTCAAATTCCCCAACTGCCAACCGGTATCAACCTCCTCAGGATTAATGGTTACCTTCCCCGGAACCAAAGAAACCTCATCAAACCCATAACATCTTCTTGCCTTCCTCCCTATTCCAATCCACATTCCCATTTTTTTCTCCTGATTTTAATATCTTATCTTCAACCTATTCACCCAGATGGCGAATAATGCCGTATTTCCTTGGAACCACAAGGTCTGCCTTTCTGACTTTCTGGTTTTCTTCTATCCTGTAATCAACATCCATAATCTCTATAAACTCCGCCGTATATTCCTTCAGCACTCCAGGATATTCAAAGGTCTTATCACCTTTGGTTAACTTAAGGACAACTTTCTTTCCGATATGTCTTTCCAATAAGGGCTCAAAAGAGGTTCCCGCAAAACCCATCAATTGCTGTTTCACCTGTGTCGTATATTTACTCTTGGAAGTCAGCATTGCACCAGCAGGCGTTGTTCTCTTAACCTGACCGATTAATAGATTTACCACATCCATTAGCGAGTCCTTTACCGTTTTGAAGAAATTCTGTATTCTTCTTTTAAATCGCCTTAAAAACTTAGGATGATAGGTTCTTTTTAATTCCTCTTTTCTTTCTTTCTTCCTCTGCTCGCTTAATTCGTCGTAGTAGCGAATTAAAACCTGGAGAGTGGGATACTCCTGTTTATAGAGGAGGTAACTCGTTTTCTTGCATTCAATTTCATCTTTGTGCCCGGCCGGATAGATTAATTCTAAGCCGGTATTTTCCATACTCAATTTACCGCAAATTATTTCACCGGTCGTCTTTTCCAGAGTCACTGCATCCCCGGAAAAATTCTTCAGGCATTTATCCCTTGTC
>DAOVNU010000013.1 GCA_030630065.1 bacterium
CCTCTTCATTTCTTTCACTACCTCTTCCAGATGAGCCGCCCGAGAACCCTTAATTAGGATAAGGTCATCTTCAAGGAAAACCCTCTTAGATTTTACCACTTCCTCATTGCTCTGGCAATGAAGAAAATTTTCTTTTCTAAAGCCATTCTGCAAAGCTCCTTTTCCTATCTCTTTCGCCAATTTGCCCACCGTCACTAAAAAATCAATACCGGACCTGGCGATAAATTCTCCGATAAGATAATGCGCCTCTTTACTAAATTTGCCCAATTCTTTCATTTCCCCGGCAATTACCACTTTTCTGCCCTTTGTTTTCATCACCTTTAACTGTTCAATCGCTTTTCTGAAAGCAAAGGGATTGCTATTATAGGTATCATCAATTATCCGGAATTTTTTTGACCTGCTCAGTTGAAAATGGTGCAAAAGAGGCCTAAAACTCCGCAGTTTCCTTTTAATCTCCTGGTTGGGTATTTTAAATTCTTTTGCTAACGCAACAGCAACAAGGACATTATAAACATTGAAATAACCCAAAAGAGGAACTTTAACTTTGAAGTTATGGACTCTGAATTCAATCCCTGAGGAGGAAAGAACTATATCTTTTGCCTGAAAATCGCTTTTCTTCTTAATTCCAAAGGTAATTACCCGGCCTTTTGCCCTCCTTTTTAGAAAGGAAAAATAGGATGTGTCCCTATTTAAAATTACCGGAGATTTTCCTAATCCTGCAAGAAGTTCCGCCTTGCTTTGAGCAATCCCGTATCTGTTTTTGAAAAAACCTTGATGCGACTCCCCAATATTGGTAATCACGCCGATGGTGGGCTCTGCGATTTCGGATAATCTTTTAATTTCTCCACGTCTATTCATCCCCAACTCCACAATTGCAAGATTAGTCCTCTTCGTCAACTTAAAGAGGGTAAGGGGCAGCCCTATTTCATTATTGAAATTGCCGGAATTTTTTACGAGATGAAAGCGGGAAGAAAGAATACTAACAGCTAATTCCTTGGTCGTTGTTTTGCCATCACTGCCGGTAATGGCAATCAGGGGAATTTTGAATTTTTCGCGATAACCCTGCGCAATGTCCCCCAATGCTTTGCGGGTATCGGCTACCTGGATGAGAATTTTATGAGATTGCTTCGCTATCGCTCGCAACGAATTCGTCGTTTTGAATTTTTGGCTTACGACTACTCCTTTTGCCCCTTTTTTCAATGCCTCTTTGAGAAAGTTATGTCCATTATACCTTTCTCCTTTAATGGCGATAAAGAGAGCATTCTTTTTAAGATTGCGGGAGTCCAGAGAGATGGAGGAAATTCTATCTTGCGGGTCCCCCCGGATAAGATGACCATCACAAAACTTAAGAATCTCCGCAATTCTCAATGATTCCATTCTTTTGCCATACTCTCTAAAATTTTTCGGACAACAAGCCGATCATCAAAAGGAATGATTGTATCTTTCAGAATCTGGTAGGTTTCGTGACCCTTTCCGACAATAAGAAGAAGGTCGCCTTTTTTAGCCAGAGCCAATCCCTGTCTGATTGCCTCTTCCCTGTTCACTACAACCTTATATTTCTTGCGATAACCTCTTCTAATCCCCCTTTCTATCTCCCTGATAATATCCTCTGGCTCCTCATTGCGCGGATTATCAGAGGTAATAATGGAAAAATCGGCAAGTCCTGTGGCAATTTTCCCCATCCGCGCTCTTTTTCTGGTATCCCTGTCCCCCCCACAGCCAAAGATAAGCAAAATCCTCTTAAAGGGAATTTCTCTGGCAAAAAGCAAAACCTTTCTCAAGGCGCTCTCGGTATGAGCATAATCCACCAATACCTCAAAGGGCTGGCCACAATCTATATTCTCCAATCTACCGGGAATCGTTCCAATTTCTTCAAGCCCCTCTTTAATAAATCTTAAATCAATCCCCTCGGCAATGCTGCAGGCAACTGCGGCTAAAATATTATAGAGGTTAAATCTTCCCCTCAACCTGGTGAAGATTTGTAAATCCCCCGCTGAAGTCACAATCTTAAAGGAGGCGCCTAATTCAGTGGCTAAATAATTCCTGGCGGTAACGTCCCCTCTTTTCATTCCATAAGTGGTAATTTTAATTTCATTCTTCCGCGCTGCTTTCAGAAAATGGGAAGCAAAGGGGTCGTCAATATTAATTATTGCCTTTTTCTCTTTTTTACAACTCTCCGCTAAATATTTCCGGAAGAGGAGAAGTTTTGCTGAGAGATATCCTTTCATATTGTGATGGTAGTCAAGATGCTCAAACTTGGTTAAGTTCGTAAAGATGCAGGCATCAAACTCAATTTTCTCTACACGATGCTGGTCAAGGGAATGGGAGCTGACCTCCATTATTAAATAGTCGTTTTTCTCTCGCACCAGTTCGGCTAAGAAACCCTCCAAAGCAATTACTCCCGGAGTTGTCGCGTGAGCTGCAATGACACGGCCTCCAATCCTATAAGCAATGGTGCCGATTAAGCCCGTCTTATAGCCCGCTTTTTTTAAGATCGAGTCCAAAAGATAGGTGATTGTGGTCTTACCATTGGTGCCGGTAACCCCAATAACCTTGAGATGCTCAGAAGGAGCATGGTAGAAACTGCTGGAAAGATATGCCAGCGCTACCCGGGAATCTTTCACCTTAATCTTTGCAATCTTCTTTTTGAGTAAAAAAGTATCCTTCTCAACAACCACTGCCCTTGCTCCCTTTTCAAGAACCTCATTGAGATAGCGATGACCATCGTCTTTGCAGCCCCTAACCGCCACAAAAAGATATCCTTCCTTTACTTTCCGGGAATCACAACTGATGCCGGTAATATCCGGGTTAGCAAGAGGCGTAATTTCCGCAACCTTTAAATTTTTAATTAATTCTTTTAGTTTCATTGCACTTTTTTCACAATTATCTTCTTTTCCTGAGGAACCTCCAGATACGAGAGAATTCTTCTGGTAATTTCCCTGAAAACCGGGGCGGCAACCAAACTCCCGTAGTAAAGAGGTTTTGGCTCATTAACCATCACCAGAACAACAACATTCGGATTTTCTGCCGGGGCATAACCAATAAAGGAAGAGAAAAATTTAGAATGTGAGTAACGTCCGTTAATTACCTTCTGACTCGTTCCCGTCTTACCGGCAACCGTGTAGTTATAAATCTTAGCCAAAGGAGCCGTTCCTTCTTCCTCAACCGCATCCCTTAAGATAGAGGTTAAGGTCATTGCCGTTTCCCTTGAGATAATTCGTCTTCTCCAGGGTTTGGTTTTCCGGACAGATACACCTTGACTATTCTCAATTTCCTTTACAAAATAGGGCTTTACATAATTGCCGCCGTTAGCAATTACGGCCAGGGCACAGATTGCCTGCATCGGAGTTGCGGCTACTTCCTGACCAATGGGGATTGCCGCCATAGAATATTTAGACCATTTATCCGGGGTTCTCAGAACTCCTCTTACCTCACCGGGTAGATCAACGCCAGTGCTTTGCCCAAAGCCAAAATTATGCGCATACCGGTAAACTTTCTCTTTCCCCAATCTCAATGCTACCTTCACCGTACCAATATTGCTCGATTTTGCAATTACTTCCCGGAAAGAAAGATTCTGGTGCGGCTCGGCATCATGAAGAATATGCTTGCGGTAAAGCCATTTTCCATTTTCACAGAAGATAACCTCCTCCGGGTCCACAATGCCTCCTTCTAAAACCGCTGCGGCTACTACCACTTTAAACACCGAGCCCGGTTCAAAAATATCGGTAATCGCCCGGTTGCGACGAAAACTTGCTTGATATGAACCCGGGGAATTAGGGTCAAAGGTAGGGCGATTGGCAAGCCCCAAAATCTCCCCACTGAATGGGTCCATCACGATGGCAGTAGCTGAGAGCGCCTTAAACTTTCTGTAAACCCTCTCCAACTCCTCTTCTACAATCTCCTGAATCCTTTCGTCTATTGTTAAGACAAGGTTTAATCCCTCACGCTCCTTTTTTCTTTTCTTTTCTTCTAATGAAGGAATAATCCTTCCCCGGGCATCTTTAATCAGGATGTGCCAGCCGGATTCACCTTTGAGGAGTTCATCATTTTTTAACTCTATCCCCTCCAATCCCTTGCCATCAATATCGGTAAATCCTAAAATATGGCTGGCTAAAATTCCTTTGGGGTAAACTCTCTTAAATTCTTCGCAAAAACCTACACCCGGCAGATCTAATTTTTTTATCTTCTCATAATCTTCTCTTGCTACTTTTCTTTTCACCCAGACAAAATCCCTGCTTCCCTGTATTCTCTTCAGAAGTAAGGATTTATTTATTTTTAGACATTCCACAAGAACGCTTACTGTATTTTCCGGGTTACGCAGAAATTCAGAGGATTTAGAGAAAAGACAGATTGAGTTTGTCGGCAAACTCACTGCCAACTCCCTCCCTTTGCGGTCAAAGATTGCCCCACGGAATGCAGGGAGTTTCATCAAAGCTGAACGCCCCTTTTTTGCCTCTTTCCGTAGAAACTGACAGCCAAAAACCTGAAGAGTAATAACTCTGCAGAAGAAAACAAAAATCAACAAAAACATCACAGAAAATAGTAAATTTTCTCTTTTCCTCATTTTTTCATAATCACAATGTCTCTTTCTCCCGGGACCTTGAGAGAAATATGATGTCGTTGAAGATTTTCCTTAATTCTATAGGGAGCTTTCAAACTGATAACCTCAACATTCAATTCCCGATAAATCGTAAGAAGCGCCTCTTTCTCCTTTCTTTTCTCCTCAAGCGCATAGCCCATACGAACAATTGTGTTATGCTGCCACACGTAGAACAAAAGGAGAGCGAAGATAATGACAACGAAGAGAACAAAATGTGAATTATTCCGTTTTCTCTTCATAATTTCTCTGCTACCCGCAATTTAGCGCTCCGCGCGTGGGGATTAATGCAACGTTCCATCCGTGTCGGAATTAGCGGGGAGCGAGTGATAACCTTTAGTGATTTGGATTCAGCAAATTTCCGGAAGGTCTGCTTGACAATGCGGTCCTCCAAAGAATGAAAGGAGATAACCAGAATCCTTCCCTTCTTTTCCAGAAGATTAATCGCCTGCGGTAAACTCCACTCCAGAGCTTCCAATTCTCTATTTACCGCAATTCGCAAGGCCTGGAAGGTCTTTGTTGCCGGATGAATTCTTTTTTTTCTTTTGGGGACGGCAGAGGTAACTATTCTTTTCAATTGAAAAGTGGTAGAAATCGGAGAAGATTTTCTTCCCCTGATAATGGCACTAACAATTCTTGGAGCGTAATATTCTTCTCCATACTCCTTTAAAATTTGAATTAGTTTTTCCTCGGATGATTCATTCACCACCTGTTCAGCGGTAAGATTTTGTCGTTGGTTCATCCGCATATCCAGAGGACCATCAACCAGGAAGGAAAACCCCCTTTCCTTTTTCCGGATTTGGAAGAGAGACAAGCCCAAATCATAGAGGATACCCGCAAAACCATCCTTTTCGGAAATAATTTTTTTTAACTCGCTAAAATTCCCCCGTATTAACTCCAGATTCTTTTTGTAATTCTTTAACCTTTCTCGGGCTAAACTCAGCATCTCCTCGTCCTGGTCAAGACCAATGAGTTTTCCGTTCGGAATAATCCTTTTTAAGATTGCCGCACTGTGACCACCGCTCCCGATAGTGCAATCCAAATATCTTCCTCCTGGTTGCAGTGCAAGATATTCAGCTACCTCATCGCTTAGCACCGGAATATGCTCTTCTATTTTTCCTCTCCCTGGGTAACCAATTTTTCGGCAATCTCCTCAAAAGAAGCAAGGGAACTTCGCAGATACCCATCCCAGTTTTTCTCTGACCAGACCTCAATCCTGTCGGAGACCCCAATGAGAACAATTTTTTCCTTAATCTGCGCAAACGCAAGCAGATGTGACGGAATAACGATTCTTCCCTGCCTGTCCGGAATACAGAGAGCCGCCCCGGAGAAGAAGAGCCGACTGAAAGCCCTGGGACTGCCTTTAGTAAATGGCATATTCCTTAATTTCTCTTCCTGTTTTCTCCAATTCTCTTCGGCAAACAGAAAAAGGCATTTCTCCAGACCCCGGGTAATAATAAGTTTCTTCTTACTTAAAAGATTGCGAAACTTTGACGGAATGACCAATCTTCCTTTTTTATCTACCCTATACCGATATTCCCCGTAAAACATATTATGTTTAAAAGATTTGCTTTACCACTTTTTACCACTTTTTACCACTAATAGAAAATTATACCCACTATTCTAAAATATGTCAAGGAAAATTGTAGTTGGAATGATTATTTATCGGCGTGGTTACATTTTTCCAATGCGGTCTTCTCCTGGGGGGAGAAGAGTTTACTGCGGGCAATGAGGGTATCAAAATCTACCAGGTGTCCATCAAACTCCGGACCATCAACACAAACGAATTTTGACTCACCTCCCACTCTTACGCGGCAGGAACCACACATCCCGGTTCCATCAACCATTATCGGATTCAAATTCACAACCGTTTTTATCTCGTAAGGTTCTGTAATCTGGCTGATGACCTTCATCATCATTAAAGGACCAGCGGCAACTACTAGGTCTATCTTCTCCTTCTGCTCAAGCAATTTTTTTAAGACATCGGAAACAAAACCCTTTTCCCCGTCAGAGCCATCATCGGTAGTAAGAAAAAATTTATCACTAATTTCTCTCAACTCCTTTTCCAGAATGAGAAAATTTTTACTCTTCGCACCTAAAATAGAAAAAAGAACATTTCCTGCTTCTTTCAGGGCGGAGATTAGCGGATAGACCACTGCGGTTCCCACCCCACCGCCAATCACCACTACTTTCCCATACCTTCTAATTTCACTTGGTTTCCCTAATGGTCCTGCTAAATTTAATATTTCTTCTCCTTCATCAAGAGCACCCAATCTTTTTGTCGTTGCCCCTATCTCCTGAAAGATTAAGGAAATTGTTCCTTCCTTTAAATTCTTTTCCGCAATGGTTAAGGGAATTCTCTCGCCTTTTTCGTCAATTCTCAAGACAATAAATTGACCCGGCAACGCTTTTTTGGCAATATCCGGCGCCAAAACCTCAATCCTCTTAATCTTTTCCGCTAATATCTGCTTCTTAATTATTTTTGCCATAAATTTATAAATTTAAAGGGGACGGTTCTATTTTTTCTTCTCTGGTCGTCCTCTTGACAAGGAAATATTATTAACTTTAAATTTATTTTCCATTTGTTTTATAAATTCATTTGTCCCCATAAATAACTGATTCAATTTTATACTCTCTATATCTTTCTCTTTATCAAGCATTAACCGTCGATATTCTTTCTGTCTATTCCTATTATTTTGCCCTATTTCGTCATAATATATATCTCTATCGATTAATTTATCTTCTTTTCCATAGGCATAATAATTATAACTTGAATGGGCATATTCACTTGCCGAATCAACTATTTTTGCCCTAACAGGATTGCGCTCTATATATAAACCACAGGCAAGTAAGTACTCATTTTTTTCTATTAACAAACTCTTAAAACGTCCCTGCCAGAAATGCCCTGTATAGTCATATTTCTTCCGATATTGATTATAATAGAAAAGGTTAATTCTTTTCATTAGCTTAGATAACTTCGTTATTTTATTTGTTTCTATAATTAAATGAACGTGGTTGCTCATCAGGCAATAATGGTATAGTTTAAATGGTTGCTCCTCTTTTAACTGCTTAAGTATTTTTTTGTATGACAAGAAATCCATTTCATCTCGAAAAACTAATTGTTTATTATTTCCTCTGGTAAGTATGTGAAAAACTCCTTCTTCGGTATATATCCTTGCTCTCCTAGGCATAAAAAAATTCCTTCAAAATTCTTATTGTCAAAAAATAGAACCGTCCCCTTTTATTCCATTATTTTTTTTCCCACTTTAAAAGTTCGGTAATCTGGCTTAAGGTGCTGCCGTCTTTGATTTCTTTGCGTAGGCGGTTTTCTTTTTCCAGAACGTCCATTGCCCGGTTGGTAATCTCGGTAACCTCTTTCCGGGGAATTACCACTACGCCATCATCGTCGCCGACAATCCAATCCCCGGGGAAAACTTTTCTGCCTCCGATATTAACCGGAACGTTTAATTCGCCGAAACCTTTTGGCTCTCCTGCCGTTGGAGTAATAATTTTAGCAAAGGCAGGAAATTTCAGTTTCCTGATTTCTCCGGTATCCCTGATTGCGCCATCAATCACCACCCCGGCAATTTTCTTTGCGATGCAACTATTTGTCGCTAATTCCCCCCAGACCGCGGGACCCACTCCACCGGCATCAATCACAATCACGTCTCCCTCATTTGCTAAATCAACCGCCTCTACCGGTTTTGCCCAGTCCCCGGGATAGGTTCTCACCGTAAAAGCCGTCCCCACCATTTTTATTCCGGGGAATACAGGCGAAACCCTTTTTACATCCCCTTCCCGATGCATTGCATCGGAGATATTAGCGGTAGAAACCAAAAACAGAATTTCTTTAACCCCATCTTCGCTAACCCTTTTGTAGAGTTTTGTTGGAATTTTCTTTCCTGTCTGCATCGCTTTTTTAATCTTCCGTGTCGCTATTTTAGCATTCTCTGCTTTGGTGATTGCTCCCCCAACGATAATGACACTGGCACCGGCATTTATAGCATCCACCACTGTTTCCGAATTAATCCCCCCGGCCACCGCAATGGGCAAATTGGTTGCCTGAGACAATTTTTTTACTATTTCAAAGGAGATTTTTCCCTTCATCTGTTCATCAATGCTGATATGAATTCCAAGATAGTCGGCACCAAATTTCTCTACTTCTTTAGCACGTTTAACAATAGAAGGAACACCGAGTAAGTCCACCATTATTCTGGCGCCATAATTATTAGCGGCACGAATGGCATCCTTGATGGTAGAATCAGATGCAGCAGCCATAATGGAGATGATACTTGCGCCGGCTTTAGCGGCAATCTCCACTTCCGCCCTACCCACATCCATTGTTTTCATATCGGCAACAATCAAATGTTCAGGGAATCTTTTCCTTAATTCCCTGACCGATTCCAAGCCGATACTCTTAATTAGGGGAGTGCCGGCTTCAATCCAGTCAGCTCCCCCGCCAATGCTCTCAGTTGCCACCTTCAGTGCGCGCGGCAGGTCAACAAAATCCAATGCTACCTGTAAAATCGGTTCCATTTTGCCGATAATTATACCACATCTCCTCTTTGTTTGCTATTCCCATTTTGATATGATAAGATTATTATTAAGAGAAAAAGGGGAGGTGAAAAAGATAATGAAGGAGATAACACACCTTTTCCAGGCAACAAATTCCCAGATGATTAAAGGTATTTTGGATTCCGGGGGAGTAGTCATCGGCGCAAAAGCAGAAGATTTTGCCGGCGTGCTTTTAGAGGATACGGAGTTTGCCGCTGAACTCCAGAGAAAGGTGGAAGCCACCGGCGCAAAAGGGTTTATTTCCAGCGATGAACTTCCCAAATACGGGATTTCCCGGGATGACAAAAGCATCATTGAGAAGGAGTTTGAGGCAGGAGAGAAGGATATAATAATCTTTGTCGCTGCGCCTAAAGAGGAAGCAACAAAGGCAATGGAGGTTATTGAGGTGGAGATAGCAAGGATAAAGGGATGAAGGAGTTTGTTAGAGAGCCAGTAGTCGCCGGTCAGTTCTATCCTGCGGAGCCCGAGCAACTAAAAAAAACTATCTTTTCTTGTCTGGAGAAGAATTTAGAAAAGGAAACGGCAAGAGGAGTTATTGTTCCCCATGCCGGTTATATTTACTCCGGGCCGGTTGCCGGAGCGGTCTATGCTCGTATCAATTTGCCAAAGACAATCATTCTTCTCGGACCAAACCATACCGGGGCAGGCAAACCATTTTCTTTAATGAGGGAAAGAATCTGGAGGACACCCCTCGGTAAGGTAGAGATAGAGACAACAGTGGCTGAGGAAATTTTGAAGGATTCACATTATCTTGAAGAAGGTTTTCTGGCGCATCAAGATGAGCATTCCTTAGAGGTGCAAATCCCTTTCCTCCAGGTTCTTTCTTCGGACTTTAAGATTATTCCCA
>DAOVNU010000097.1 GCA_030630065.1 bacterium
TACCATACATAAAATTTTTTGTCAAATCCACTCCCCTGTATCTTATAATTTCCTCCGGAGGAAATGGTTCTTTTTAAACAAGATATTTTTTTACCACTTCAATGGTGGAAGCCGCATCACCCGTGCTCTGCGCCTTTTTTAGTTCATCCCGCCTGGCGTAAATCTGTAAAGATTTTTTCATCACATTGGCAAAGAATTCCCGGGATAGAGACATTGCTTTCACCGGCTCCAGCCGATAGGTGAACTGGTCTTCTCCGAACCAACCCGAATATCCGGTGTCAACAGCCGCATAGCAGAAATCGGCTAATCTCCAGTTATCCCCGGTTCCCGCAATTCTGTCCTCATCATTGGAATGTGTCTTGGCATTGTTAATGTGAAAGTTGACTACCGGCACACCGAATTCCTGCACCGCATAAAGGGTAAAGGCGGGCTCCACCGCATACATCTGCTCATGACCATAATCAATGCAAACCCCCATATTGTTCCCGCCGCATTCCTCATTTGTTTTTTTGGCAACTAAAGCCGCACAATGGGTTGTGGGAATAATGATGTTTCCCTCTCTCGGCTCATGCAGTTTTGCTTCAAGACCAAACCTTAAACCAAATTCTTTCGCTTTTTTATTAATGGTAATGCAGCCATCAATGAATCGTTCCAGAATCTCACCGTAATTAACCTGGAAATTGTAGTCCCAGCCATCTGAACCAGGCCAGAGTGCTACCGAGGAACACCCAATCTCTTTGGCAATCTCTATTCCCTGCAATGCTACCGCAAGAGCATCTTTCCTGATATTCTCATTACTGTTGGTAATTCCACCTAATTTCCACTTAGGATGGGTGAAAAGATTGGTATTCATATTGGTCGGGATAAGTTTATATTGCGCAAGAGCATCCTTTACCTCAGAAATTTTAGAGGGCTCTTTCTTAAAATTTTTATCGATAAAAACCGCCTCGTGAAATTCAACTCCTTCAATACCCGCTTTTGCTACTCTTTGAATCTGAGTGATAATTCCTGAATCTAATTCTGGGTTATAGCCAGTAGTGGCAAACCGGTCTAAAAAGTCCCCGGCGCACCAGTGACCTGCCGCAAAATGAATCTCAAACTCAGCAAAAAACTGGTCAATCCTTTCTCCCTCTAAATAACCTTGATAGACACTTTCTAATCTTTCTATATTTTCTTTACTTATTTTCATTTCTCTCCTTTCCAAAATCAAGTTTATCTCACTCTAATAAGGTTGTCAACTGATAAGAAATTTTCAAAGGTGTCATTTTTGTGCTATAATAAATCAATGAAAAAATTGATTATTTTTCTGCTTTTAGCAATTATTGTCTTCTCTTCCTTTATGCATAGCATTGGGGGTTTGAAGGTAAGGAGAGCAAAACCCGGGAAAGGAAAGAAAATAGGGAACACGGTGATTATTCTGGAGTGGAATAAACTTTCTGGATGGTGGCAGGAAAAGAGGAGAACCATTTTTAAAAGAAAGAAAGAATTGCAGAAGCCCAAGAAGGATTTAGAAAAAAGTTTATAAATAGATGAGAGTGAAATTTTTAAGTCGCGCCGGTTTCACCTTAATCGAGTTGATGGCGGTGACTACAATTCTTACCTCTTTACCTTTAGGTGCCTACAAAGCGATAGGGAAAGCAAAGGAGGTTTCTTGCAAGAATAATCTGAAGCAGATTTACTATGCGCTAACAATGTTCACGATGAGTAATGATGGTAATCTTCCTTCTGCCTCTTTCTATCCCAAAAACTCCTCCGATAAAAATTCTCTTGCCAATATCCTTCACTCCTATCTCGGGAATAAGGATATTTTTCTCTGTCCTTCCCTTCCCGGTGAATTGAAGAAAGAGGGAATTACCTATATCTGGAATGACCGTTTCAGCAGCCAGGACCCGGATTCAGTTCCTCACAAAGATAAAGAATGGTTAATGATGGAGATGACCGCTGTCAATGGAAAAATCCCCCCACCCCATCCGGGTGGGTATAACATTCTTTATCTTGATGGGCACATTGAATCGAAACGGAAACCGCCGGATTTAAAGGAGGAGGCAAGGTAGTTTCGTTAGACATTATGAAGGTTGGAGTTCATGTCTCTATTGCGGGTAAAATTTATGAATCGGTAGACCGGGCAAAGGAACTTGGATGTGATACCTTTCAAATTTTCTCCCGCAGTCCGCGCAGTTGGCAAACAAAAGAGTTAAAAAAAGCGGAAGTAGAGGAATTTAAAAAAAGGAGGAAAGAAGCAAAAATTGCTCCGGTTATTGTCCATATCCCTTATTTGATTAATCTTGCCTCTCCTGTCCATTCTCTCTATCAAAGGTCAATCTCCGCCTACATTGAGGATATCAAAAGAGCAGAAATTCTGGGAGCCAACTATTTTGTTACTCATATTGGAAATCATAAAGGAAGGGGAGAGAAGTACGGTATCTCCCGTATTGTTACCGCATTAAATCAAATTACCGCTCAAATAAGACCATCATTGAAAATTCTTCTGGAAAATACCGCCGGAGCGGGAACGGTTTTGGGCTATAATTTTGCGCAGATTGCCGCAATCGTTAAAGGAATAAAAGAGGCGAAGTATTTTGGACTCTGTCTTGATACGGCTCACGCTTATTCAGCCGGCTACAACATTGCTAACGAACATGGCTTGTGGGAAATGCTGAAAGAGATTGATGAACTTATCGGACTGAATCAACTATTTCTGATTCACGCTAATGATTCCAAAACGGTCTTGGGCTCGCGCATTGACCGGCATGAGGATATCGGGAAAGGAAAAATTGGCAGAGAAGGTTTTGTTTTTATTGTCAACCACCCTGCCCTGCGTAAACTCCCCTTTATCCTGGAAACCCCGAAGAAAAGACCGGGTGAAGATGTAGATAATCTAAAAGCAATTAGAGCATTGGAAAAATAAAATGAGATACGATTTTGCGAAGATAGAAAAGAAGTGGCAGGACTATTGGGAAAAAGAAAATCTTTTCTCGGCAGAGGATAACGAGAAGAAACCAAAAATGTACATCTTGATTGAATTTCCCTATCCTTCGGGAGCAGGACTCCACGTGGGTCATTGTCGGAGTTATTCTGCTCTGGATGCGGTAGCGCGCAAAAAAAGAATGGAGGGCTTCAACGTTTTATATCCCATCGGTTGGGACGCTTTTGGGCTACCCACCGAGAATTATGCCATAAAAACCGGTGTTCATCCTGAGGTTGCTACTAAAGAAAATATTGTTAATTTTAAAAGAGGGCTTAAGCGCCTGGGCATTTCTTTTGATTGGAAAAGAGAAATCAATACTACCGACCCGGAATACTATAAGTGGACACAATGGATATTTTTACAGTTTTTCAAGAAAGGATTGGCTTACCAGGCGAAAATCCCCATTAACTGGTGTCCTTCCTGCAGGATTGGTCTGGCTAATGAAGAAGTAGTTGAAGGCAGGTGCGAAAGATGTGGGGCAGAAGTGGAGAGAAGGGAACGTAAACAATGGATGTTAAAAATTACAAAATATGCTGACCGCTTAATCGAGGATTTGGAGGGGCTTGATTATCTGGAAAAAATAAAAGCCCAGCAAATCAACTGGATTGGCAAAAGTTCTGGCACGGAAATTGATTTCAAGATAGAGGGTTTTGGAGATTTAATCAGAGTTTTCACCACCAGAGCGGATACTATCTTTGGGGCAACCGCACTCGTATTGGCTCCCGAGCATCCAATCGTCGCTAACGCTCTTCGCAATGACAGCCAAGTTCAAGATTATATTAAACAAGCAAAGGAAAAAAGCGAATTTGAAAGAACGCAACTAATTAAAGAAAAAACAGGTATTAAATTAACCGGTGTTATGGCTATAAATCCCATCAATTCCGA
>DAOVNU010000001.1 GCA_030630065.1 bacterium
ATAAACGTTAATTGTCGCGTTAACCATTTGTTCCATACTGAATCTTTCCCAGGCAGTTTTTTTTGCGCTCTCGGTCATTTTTTTCCATTCCTCCTGGTGGGTGAAGGACCAGGCAATCGCTTCGGCTAATGCCTCTGAATTTTTTGGCGGAATAAGAAGCCCTGTTTTCCTGTCTTCAATAATTTCGGGAGCTGCCCCAACATCTGTAGCAATAACCGGGATTTCGGCAAGTTGTGCCTCTACAATCGACCTCCCGAATGCCTCGGGAACAATTGAACAGGAAAGCATAAGATTCAGGGTAGGGAAAATTTCTTCCTTTTGTTCTGGAGGGATAAACTGAATATTGCTTAAATGTAGTTTTTGTATTAGTTTTTCCAGTTCCTTCTTATAACCAATTTTATCTTCAGGAATGGGACCAATAATAAAGCCCTTAATGTCAGGAAATTTTTCTTTTAATTTGGCTATCGCCTCAATAAAAAAAGGATGTCCTTTTAAAGGGGTAAGTCGGGCGAGAATCCCAATGCGGTTTTCCCCCTCTCCTAAATCCTCCCCCTTGAGGGGGGAGGAAGTAGGTGGGGGTGCTACCCCATTATAAACAAGACGTAATTTCTCTTCAGGCACCTTAAATTTCTCTTTTGCATATCTGCCAAGAATTTTACTAACCACAATTACCCTTTCGCCTTTTGCCATAATCCTGCTGAAAAAATGAGGAGAGTAGAAACCGTGAAAACTGGTAATAAAATGGACCTTTTCCAAATTTTTACAGGCAAAATACCCAATCCAGGCCGGGACTCTGGATTTGGCGTGAAGAATGTCAATATTTTCTTTTTGCAAAATATTTTTTACCTTTTTAACCATTCTAACAATCACGATTGGGGACTTGCGGTCTACGGGCAGGGTATAATGTTTTACGCCAACCTTCTTTAATTCGGGAATAAATCTTCCGCCACCCGAAATAACGATGGATTGATGACCTTTTTCCAGCAAGCCCCTGGCTAAGTCATAGGTTCCCTGCTCCACACCGCCAATATCCATCTCCGGAACAATCTGAACAATATTCATCAGTCATTGCGAGTCCGCTTCAGGCGGACGTGGCAATCTCTCAGTAATTCTTCTGCAGCTTGCAAAACATCAGAAACCTTAATCAACCTCATACAGAGGAAATTCCTTTTGCATCTGATAACATTGCAGGGAGAACAAGGAAGATTGCTGCGGACAATCCTGCATCTATTTTCATAGGGACCGTAGCGCAGCCAGTTACCCGGTCCATAAATTGCAACGACAGGACATTTCACGGCACTGGCAAGATGCATTGGTCCGGTATCGTTGGTAATCAATAAGGAAGATCTTTCCAGGAGGGCGGCTAATTCTCCCAGGGTTGTCTTCCCGGCAAGGTTAACCGCTTCTTCCTTCATTAAATTTTTTACCTCCTCTGCCAAATTTTTCTCTTTCTTCCCACCGATAATGACAATTTTTGTTTTGTATTCCCCGGATAATTTATCACCTACTTCAGCAAAACTTTCTTTTTTCCACCGCTTTGCCTCCCAGTTAGCCCCGGGGTTAAGAATAACTATCTTTTCTTCCGGCTCAATACCATAATTTTTAAGAATTCCTTGTATTGAGACCTGATTTTTTTCTGAAACAGGGAAAAAAAGGGATTTATCCCCGGGAACGGGGAAAGAAAAGGGCAGCATCCTTAACCTTCTTTCCGCCTCATTAATTTTATTCTTCCTGCTGAATAATTCCTTTCGGAAGAATGTAATTTTCTCTTTTGCTCCGATGAAAAAAGGAAACAACGTATTTCTGAAATCAACAACCAGATCAAAATGTTTCTTTTTTAACTCTTTGATTAAATTTAGTTTTTTGGAAAGGGGACTTTTTTTATCCCAGGTAACTACTTCGGAAAACCAGGGATTATTCTCCACCGCTTCTCTTGCTCGTGGTCCAACCAGAACAGTTAAACTTGCTCCCGGGTATTTCTCCTTGATTGCCCGAATTGCCGGGGTGAGCAAAAGCATATCGCCCAGGCAACTGGCGCAGATAATCAGAACTTTTTTTGATTCTTCTTTCTTCTTAACAAAAAACTTGATAATCGGCTTGAGATTTATTCTGCTGGTCTGCCTGAAATATTCCAGTCCTGCTTTATTCAGCATATTCCGTAAACTCTGATGGGTGAAATAGTAAAGATGCTCCGGCGGGGTGCGAAAGTCCTCCGGGGGAGTTCGCTGTGCGATTGCCCTCTCGCCAAAATCCGGAGTAACAATCAGCAAAAGTCCATCCCTCTTTAAAATTTTTGCTATTTCCTTTAATGTTCCCAGAGGATTCTCCAGATGTTCCAGCAGGTCATACATCGTGATGACATCAAAATAGTTAGCGGGAAAATGTGCCTGGGATAAAGTTCCGGCAAAGAGGTTAAGACCGAATTCTTTTTTTGCATATTCAATCATCGATTGCGATAAATCAACACCGAATACGTCCCAGCCGTTTTTTTGTGCCTCTTTCAGGAAAAATCCTGCTCCGCAGCCAATGTCCAGGAGTTTCCCTTTCTTCTTATACCGGGCTATTTTTCTTAATTCCCGGCGTGCCCGACGAAGCTTGGATTCCCGTTTAGCAAGATAGTTTGGCCCTACCCGGGCATATCCTTCCCGGTAAAACTCCCTTAGTTCATCTGAAGATGGACGGGGATTGGCATAGACCAGACCACACCTTCGGCATTTTACGATATACCAGCCCTTTTCTGTAAATAATAGTTCTGCATCATCAGTACCGCAGAGATTACATTTTACGCAGGTAGGCATTTATTTAATTACTTCCAGTTCCAAATAGATATCCTGAGCCGGAAAAATAAAACAGAGATATTTTTCATAAAAATGGGTGGAGATAATAGCAAGAAATTTTCCAATAATCTGGCTGCTGCCAAAAGTCAATCTTTTCCTAACTAACCTGAACTTTTTCTTTGTATATTTTCGCGCCTTTGTGCCTTCAATAAAATAGTTAAACGACTCTAAACTAAAATGCTGTTTGTGCAAGGGGTCGGTAAATGAAGCCACATTGGAAAAATGAGGTGTTCTAATAATTACTTTTCCTTTATTCTTGGCTATCCGATGAATTTCTTCCATTGTTTTAACGATATTATTTAGATGTTCTAAGATATGAGAGCAGATGATTAAATCAAACTCGTTCTCCTTCAGCGGCCAGGAAAAAAGGTCCAAGTTATGAATAATATCCACTTCCGGACAATCTTCAATGTCAATCCCAATTGCTCCTTTCCTTTTATTCTTTCCGCAGCCAACGTCCAAAATTTTCATCTATCTTCTCCAAAACTTTTTCCGGGCTAATATTTTTCATCCGGTTCATCTTTTTATCCTCTAAAATAATATGTTCTTTTCCTACGGGACCACATCTTTTTGGGTCGGTAGAAGCAAAAAAAGCCAGCACCTTTGTGCCTACGGCGGCAGCAATATGCATCGGTCCGGTATCTCCGGTAATGAATAACTGGCAGCATTTTGCCAGGGCGGCTAACTGGCGCAGATTGGTTTTTCCGGCAAGAGACAAAACATTTTCCGATTTTGCCAGAGCAATTTCTAACTGGTAACAGATGGCGGAACTTCTTTTATCCCCTTTGCCAAAAATAAGAATCTTTGTGTTATATCTTTCTATTAGTTCTTTTCCCAGTTGGATGTAATATTTCAGGAGCCACTCTTTTGCAGGGTAGGCGGAAACAGGATTAAGGCCAACTAAAAAGTCCTCTTTTGAAACTCCTTTTTCCCGCAGTACCTTTTCCGCAGCGCTTTCCTCTTCTTTTGTCAGATAAATTTTCGGCTCAGGAATTTCTCCTTTAAGGTTCAACAACTCAACCATATTTAAATAACGGTATAAAGCGTGTTTTTCCGGACACCATTTTTTGGGCCTGAGATTATAGAAGTACCTGTATCTTAAGGATTGATGAAAACCCACCCGGTATTTTGCCCGTGTAAGAAAGGCAAGCAAACCGGCTTTTCCCTGCAAGGAGGCAATCAGGTCAAATTTCTCCTGTCGCAATAACCTAATACATTTCAAATAAGAAAATCTTTTGTTTCGATTATGAATAATTATTCTATCCAGGAAAGGATTTTCTTCTACAATGGGTGCGGTAATCGGTGTAAGCAGCATTGAAAGATGACTCTGGGAATAATTTCTTCTCAGTAATTCAATAATTGAAGTGGCAAGAACCACGTCGCCAATGGCGCTGTAGCGAATCAACAAAATCTTTTTTACCCCTTTAACCACAGTATCTCAAATAATAGCACATCTTAAAGGAGAAATACAGAGTATACCAGGAAAGGAAGATGAATTATGTCATTGCGAGGAAGTTCACCTTAGGTGGACGACGTGGCAATCTCTGACGTAGCTCACAGGGTATTTGCCGGAAGGCCTATTCCACTCAAATTTCCTCAAGAGTATTTAATCCTATTCTCCAGAATTCACTTGTGCCGTGCCCCCGGTAAAGATAGAGATAGCGAGTCCCTTTTACTTCGGCGATAACTAACCTATTTCCAGGAACAGACACCACATCAGGTAATCTTGGAGAAAGATAAGAGAATTTCTTTGTCTTTAAATCTAATCTTCCGATGGTCATTGAATAATTTCCCTGAACGATATAAACTTTCTTCTCCTTTTCATCGTAAGCAAACATACCCCCATTTACAGAAGGGCGAAAAGTGCAGGCAAAACATCCTTTATCCCATTCCCCTTTTTTTACATCAAATTTTCGCACATGATGGTCTGGCCAGGCAAGTAAATATTTATTTATATAAACAAGGCCTGTACACTTTGCTCCAACAGGAACTCCACACGTAAGAGGAACAGAAGGAAGTTCCTTCCATTTGTCTTCCCCTATGTCATATCTTAGAAAATCTGCTGTGTTATCTCCTCTTAAACAATAGACAGAGTTTTCTCCATAGGCAAGCCAGCCTCCTATGTCTATTGGCTTATAATAGGGGAAAGGGGATAGATTTTCTATTCTGCCTGTTTTAATCTCATATCTGTAGAATTCGCTTAATCTTCCTCCTCTTGTGATGTACAAGAACTCTTTTCCGTCATAAACCATTCCCGCTCCTGGTCCCACAATCTCAGGTAATATTGTTACCCCAGGATAGATATACCATTTATTATTCATGGGCTCATATCTCTCCAAATGTTTCCATCTTAATTGATAGATGTGAGGTTTTGCATAGACCATAACTGCCGTGGAGCAGTCCTCAGGAAATCTCCCTGCTCTCACTATCTGAAAGCCCTTTACATTTTTCCATCCGTTCTTTTCCATCATTTCCTCCCGATTAAAAGTTCATCTATCTCTTTGCGAGAATTTTGGCCAATGGTATCGGGTCTATGGCTATCGGAACCAAAATAGAAATTTACCCCTCTCTCCTTGGCTAACTTAAGATAATCAATATAGTTCCTTATAAAAAATTTGCTTTCCGGAGTGGCAATTCCCCAGATAGATGGGTTTAATTCTAAAGAAATGTTATTTTCTTTGAGGTTATCATAGAAAGAGATAAGCAGATCCTCCGGGATGAGATTTTCTTTGTTTGTCAGGGTTGACATCGCTAGTTCCTTAAATGGATGACCGATTTGATTGATTCTCCTGTTTTTGGATATTTTTAAATAGAGTTTCAACGTATCTTCAATAAGTTTTGCTTTACCATTTTCTTTGACCACCTGCTTTACTATCCCATGCTCTTCTTCTCCATAACGATGATTCCATCTGATTTTTGTCCCGGGAATATGGTGCAGACAAGCCATTACTATTTCACAGGAGTCCAGTATTTCTTCAGGAATATAATCGATGCCATTTTTTCGCACGTCTGCCTCTATACCGATAAGGATGACAAATGGCGGCTTTAGTTCTGCTTGTTTCTCTTTTAATTCCTTAAGATGATTTAAAATTTTTTGAGGGGTGGTATATACCCACCCATCTCCCTCATTGCTTTCCGGGGAGTAGTAATGTTCGGTAATGGCAATTTTCTTCATACCTTTTTTAACGGATTCAGCGATAATATTCTCCAGAGTAGCGGAAGGATGACCGCAGGGAGAAAAGTTGGTATGAATATGCAGGTCTTCTTTATAAATATCCATATTTTTCGATAGCCATTCTCATAGCATCTACATTTTCCATTTTTGCATCAGGCGGAATCTCCTCTGTCCCAAGCATACACCTATCGTAGTTAGGAAGAGAGGACAATAAATCAGCAATATATCTCTCTATCTTATCAGGACTGAAAGTCGCAAAAATTATAGAATCGATTCCTCCAATAACAATCTTGTTTTTTAATATCTGTTTAGCTAAAGATAAGGAGGTATCTCCAGTCGGAGGCGGTGTAATAGGTTCTATTGTATCCATATTGATTTGAGCGATTAATGGTAGAATATCCTTCAGTGTGCCGCACATATGAGTATCAAACAACCTTCCTTTGCTATGGATAATTTCAGCGTAATCATTCAACTGACTCATACAATATTTCTCAAATATCTTAGGCGAAGTCAAAGTTGTAGAACTACTTTCTCCTGAACGAAATATTTCTACGGGAGCATCCGAGGCCCTTTCATAGTAAGTCCTTTGTTTATTATGGATTATTTCCAATAATTCAGTGAATTCTTTCGGATGGTCATAAAGTTCATAACTCACTTTTTCTAAACCCATATGCCATTTTATAAACCCCATTATTGGAGTAGGAGGAACACTCCCACCGATTAATCCTCTCTCTCCCACAATACTCTTAACTTTCTCTACTTCTTCAAAATGTGGAAGATATTCTGTATGTTCAATAATATAGCGGTAAACATCATAATCTTTAATCCCTTTTATTAAGAATTCTGTGCAATAGGTAGTTTTTGCGTCAGCATTTGTTACCGATTTAGTGGAAAGTTTACATTTGGGTGTCTCGTAAGAGGTAATAATATAATCTTCTCCTTTTTCTTGCTTAACCTTGACATTGTTAATTTTTTCTTCCACAACCGGCACAAATCCCCAAAAAAGATCAGCCCCTACTTTCTCACAAGCTTCTGCATATAGTATAAGTGTAAACGGTTCGTTTGAGGAAACTCCTACAATCCGTTTTACAAAGAATTCATTCATTCCGGGTATCCATGGAATTCTGTCGGGTTTCTCTCCCTTAATTACAGCCATTATTCGTTCTTTAGATGTCATTCTGCTTAACTCCTATTTTAATATTTGCAGGTTTAGTTTATATTTTTCATTGATGGGATGAACATATTCTTTGCAGAGAGTCAAATCTCCAATCAGATACTCAAAGAAACTGCCTAAACAGCTCCCTTTTTTAATGGCTTTGAGCAAGGATTCTTTAGTTAAATTTTCAGTTAGGATAAAGGTTTTGCCTAATCTATTAAGCATCCAGGGCTGGCAATGAATATCAGAGCTACCCGAGCAGGAGAGTTTCTTTTCTCTTTTTCTTTTTTCTAAACAGTAATCAACGATAAATTTCATATCATAACCTCCCCAGGGACCAAATTCCAGAGAATCAAAGTATTCCTTCTTCTCGTATTCCAAAAATAGGTTTCTATCCCAGTATCCCTGGGGATGAGCGGCAATTAAAACACCATCCTTGGATTTGTTTTTAATTATTTCCTCCATCTTTACTCCAGATTTTAAAATAAATGGATTTCCCAAAGAGACGATATGTCCCCAACTTTCTGCTATCTCTTCACCACCTATAACCAAAAATCCATTTTTACCATCATATTTTCTTTCTAATTCTTGAATTAAATTTAACTGGTTTTCTTTTGCATCAGAGGTCAGCACCAATCCTAAAAAATTAAACCTTTCCCTTTTGGCTATCTCTATGTAATTTTTCTCTACTGCTTGAGATGATTCTCCCAGATGATTATAGAGGTTAAAAGGATAATTACTCCTATAGAAATGGCTATGCAAATCCCCCATAAAAATCTTTTTCATTTTATATCCAAAAAACCATATTTCCTTTCATCCCTGTAATGCAATCGATGATGAACCAGGTTCCAGCACAGGTATATTGGCCCAAGATTAAACCTAAAAAGAAGGGAATGCTGTTTTTATATATTTTTGGTCCTCCATAGCGCAGAATCATGCTTTTTAAGAGCCAGGCAAGAAAGATAGAAAACCAAAGGTAGGTAACCCAGCGATTAGAACCAATAGCAAAGCCTATTGGATGCAAAGACCACCAGAGAAATCTATTCCGCATAAACATTAAGAAAAACATTACCACTACCCCAATGCCCTTGCAGAGCCAGCCAATGCCATTGGGACCGGTTGGATGGAGAATTTTATCGGCCGTATATTTAAAGGGCATAATTGGTCCATCTACAAAAAACCACTTATTAAGATTTGCTCCTCCGGAAGTATAGGAAAATCGAATAACCAGCCAGAGGGAGGTAAAGATTCCAATAATAAGGGCTAAAAGCATTCCTAAAAAGAGTAATCTTTTTCTCTTTCCCATCTCCTCTGCCATCTTTAAGCCATGAGCAGCTGGAGACATCGGGAAGGTTCTTAAATCTGAATGATAAGGCCAGGTAAGGGCTAAACCGGTAAGGTCTCTTGCTCCAATATGAGAAGAGCCAAGTGCAGAAACAATAGTATCTGAAGAAATGGTGGGAGCGGTTAAGGCAGGAATGCCGCCCTCAGCCACAATTCGAGTTAAACCGATATAAAGGAGAAAGGCAATAAAAAGGAAGAGTAAAGAAATTCCAAAGGAAATCCCGGTCAAAGTAAGCCAGAAACTCATAAAAAGAACGGAAAGAATAATTCCAATTACCGCTGTTCGATAAGAAAGCATCTCGGAGGAATCATCAATCTTTTTATCTCCTTTAAATGCTTTTCTGAAAACGTCTCTTAAATGACCTCTTGCCATCCAGAGACCAAAGAAAACCAGAGTTATAAAAGCACCCATTCCTAAATGAGACGCGATAACGTCGTGAGTACCAGGGAAGCCAAGATACTCGGAACTGCTTATTCCGGTAATATTAAAAATAGCACGAAGTGTAGTAGATAAAAGGCTAAAGAACCAGAGAGAAAAGGCAACATCAAGATTGATTAAGTATGCCAAACCCAAGACAGGAAAACTGAGGCGAAACTGTATATCGACTGTCTGCCGAAAGATAGGAACCCATTGCACCAGATTGATTAAAGGAACAAAATGGAAGTAATGATGCAAAGCGTTGAGACATCCAATCACAAAAGGAATGGCAAAGCCAAGCCACATAATTTTGTTTCTATAAAAGGGAGCAAGAGCAGAACCCTTCTCTTCCTTTACTATCTCCATCGGAAGCCTTGTCAGAGGAAAGATTAACCTTTCCTTTTCTACCCATTGCTTACGCAGAATAACCATTATAGCAATCATTACAAAATAAAGAGCAAAAATAAAGGGAAGCCAGAGAACTAAAGGTTTAATCCATGTCATCCAGGGAATGGATGTTCCTTTAGGCAAACCCTCAAAGAAGGTTCTGATATTCTCTGCTCCCTGAGGAACTAACCAGCGTTTGATATAGGGTTGAATCAGTTGTGCCCATCTATTCTCAGGTGTGGCATAGTAAAAGGAAGCAGCAAGCATCGGGAGAATTTTACTGCCAAATCCCATCGTAACCACCGAGCAACAAACAATGAGCATTGTATAGATAAGGAGTTGCTCAGAGCTAGAAAAGCCGATTCCTAACTTTCGTAAAACTGTATTGATGAGTAAAGTAAAAACAAAGAAGATAAATATTGCTCCCGCAGGCATATGGTCAATAGCAAGATAAGAACCATGGACAATGTTCACCGAATACTGGCAGGCGAGAGTAACCAAAAAGCAAAGGATAGCTCCAGTGGTAAAGGCTCTTAGAGTGAAGGGGGGTGGATTATCTTCCGGAATTTTCATAAATCAGAAAAATAAATAAAACCAAATTTGTTGGGAACGTGGAAGGTTGCCTTCTTAGAATTAGTAATTGACCATTGACTATACTGGTATTTGCCATTTTTTAGACGATTGACACGATTCAAGTTTAGCCGCCAGATATCCCCATTTTTTGGTGTACCAGATATCCGGGCAAAATTTCTAAATGGAATAGATATCTCCGCGTTCCAGTAGCAGTCAGTATCTTGACTATTATTCAGTGTGCCTTTGATGAACTCTTTTACTCTAACATCAGCATCCCATTTGGTTAGAACAAGCCAGCTTCCCCCTTTATAAATTCTGGCATGATCGAGTACTGTCCCCTTAGCATTTATCTCAAAATTAAAATAGACAGAGACTTCCCTGTAGTTTGGGCTAATAAATACTTCCACACAGTCATCCCGAGAAACATCATCATCCCTCTCTGTTTGCTCTGCCTGAATGTAGCTATCTTCGCAGTGAAAGAAAACATATAAATTTTTGTCATTCCAGAGCATCTTGACTGAAGTGCCTTCTCTTTCCTCGTTATTTACCAAACCAGCAAAGGAAAAATTTCCAAATTCTTTGGCTTTAAGCCAGTCTGGTTCATTCATCAGACCATCTACAGTTATTACACTGGTAGTTCGCCTAACTATATAGGTAGGAAGCGATTTCTCTGCTAAAAGACTGCTTTCTGGAAAAAGGAAAAGAATTGATATTGTGCATAAGATGAGTATATAAGTTAATCTTCTCATTTAGTTTAAATTGAATGGTCCATCACTCTTTTCTTCGTACTTTTTAATATACCTTTATCTCATAGATATGGGCACTGGGATCAGCCGAGTCATAGGTTACTGTAACCTTTATAAACCTGGCATTTATACGTTTAAATATATGGATATGTCCTTTATTCTTTACTCTATCTTTTACCGGGCCTTCTGGTTCGGTATTTTCAGTCATATCTACAACCTGTATCCATTTCTTCTTATCAGCAGAGACATCTATTTTATATTGGTAGTATCTCGGCCAATCCGTGGCACAGAAGAATATATGAATCTTGCTTATCTTCCTGGGCTCTCCGAAATCAAGTTGTATCCAGCAGGGAGTAGGACCAGCGTACCAGCCGGTATTCAGATTTCCATCAATCGCATTTTGTGGAAAATGATGACCTTCCTGAATTACACTGGCACTAACTAAGGATTCTGAAGCTATATTCTTTTCCATTTGGCAGAATATCTCTGTAGGCGGAAAGATGAGAAGACAAAAAATCAATAAACTTTTCATTGTTAAACCTCCATTCTAAAAGGTTGCTTCTAATACCTGAATATCACCGGGAACTATTTTTGTGGTAACAGTATAGAGACCTTTTTGGCTTTTATAGTTAATTTTCTTTCCTGTTCTTAACTCGACTATCTTTTTAGGTTTCTTCTTGAAGATTACCTTAACCTTGGCCGTCTTGGCGAAATCAAACTCCTCTGGTTTGAAACGGTCTTTGATAACTCCATTATTATTCATAAGGATAATAAGCCAACCGTCTTCCGTTTTATTGAACTGGTAACCGATACCATCTCCTTTCACCTCCCCGGGAAGTATCTCCTTTGTTATCTCTGATAATATCGTAGGCATGAAGGATAACATCTTGTTATCCTTATTCAATAGATAGGAGGCGGTGGTGAAAATAATGTTACCTTTCCCGTATCTGTTCAGCGTTGCCATTATTCTTCCCTGATTATCAGTTATCAGGGGTTTTGCCCTCAAGAGTTTTATAGGTTGATAGGTAAATCTGGAGGTTTCCTCAGGTTCTTCTATTATCTCCACCCCCAAGAAATCTTTCGGGAAGCAGTTATTCACCTGTTTGTTATTAAGGAAGAGTGTCCCACCTTTCCTGACATATTCTATCAATCTTTCGGCTAACTTTTTGTCAATCCTAATATCTCCTAAGGCTATCAAAACTTTATAGTTATCTAAAGTAGATAAAGAGATAGTGCCACTGGGGGGATTAGGGATGAGTACATCAAATATATCCCCATAAGGAGTGGGAGCCAAACCGATGCATCTACCCATTTCCTTCCTGGAAGGATAGATTGTCTGCATAAACTCATCAATCATATAATCTCCTTTCTGGAAAGGAAGGCTAAACCAAATATGCTTCTTCTCGTGTGGCTGTGGCATCCACCCATGATAATAATCCAAGAGCAATCCAACCGGGGTGTAGGCAGTGCCTCTATCGGGATGTTTTTTAGCAAACTCAAATACCTCTTTTAAAACCTCTCCGTGAGGA
The DNA here is from genome assembly GCA_030630065.1 of bacterium. Taxonomy (GTDB): domain Bacteria; phylum Ratteibacteria; class UBA8468; order UBA8468; family UBA8468; genus DAOVNU01. The sequence continues at coordinate 12,166 of DAOVNU010000001.1, forward strand.
GAAAGTTCACATACTCCGTTATTATCTTTATCCTGAAGAAAGGCGATTGGTTCACACTCAAAACTAAGATAGTTTGCACCGGCAAAATAGGCGTGGTAAAGAGAGCGCCTTCCTAAGGAAACAGGCATACCGAAATCTGGTCCGTGAGGCGTACGGACTGTCTTCTTGGCAACTGCAGATTTACCTTCAGGAGTTACATAGGCTGGATAAGCACTTCTATAGAAATAAGCTTGATAATGCATCCATGGCTTATGATATTGTCTGCTAGCACTGCGAGCAAACATCTCACGAAATTGATAGGTAACCCCGTAATTGCAGGAAGAGAATTCAGAACCAATCATATTTGCTCCCCATTCCGCAGCATAATGGTCAAAACACGCACCACCGGTCATTGGATAGACATCATTAAAAAGCACCTCTTTTTCCCACTTGAATATGTCCTCTAAGAGTTTGCATCTTTCCTTTTTGTTCTTATTCAGTAAACTTAAACGAGGGTATTTCTTTGCATCTTCCTTACCTACAATCCCACTATAGAGTCCTCCTTTATCTTTACTCCAGCCACTCCAGCCATAGAAATTATTAATGTCATTTACCCATTCTGGCATCCAGAATCCCAGGAATGCATCTTTATACTTTTTCTTCCATTGCGCATATGCCTCATAATCAACAGAGTTGCTATTTAAACCTAGGAACTGCCCAATCTCGAATCGCAGAAAAGAAAAGAGAAATGGCTTTTTGGTGGAAGAATATTTTTTTGCTTCTTCGCTCAGGTTAGCAATAGATAATTGCTTTCCATAGAGTTGACCGGAGATACAGATACGAACTCTATCTGTAATTATGGGCTTAAAAGTCAAGGTATTTTGGGACAATTGGTTATTCTTTATCTCTATAAGATTTCTATAAAAGGGGCCATATTGGAGAAGAAAATCAGAAATTCTATACAACCCATATTTTTCTCCATAATCATGATAGAGAATTACTTTATTTATCTTGGTCTTCTTCCCGAAATTCAGTTCTATCCAGCCCTTTTGCTGATGATATTTTTCAGCTGGTGAAGAAAAACAAATATCACCAAAAATCTTTCCGTTATTTATCCTTTTCAGGCCGTAGAATTTTCCTTGCTCACACCATGCAGTAACCTTTGCGCCGAGGGCTAGATTTTTGGCCTTTTTCGGACCAAAGACCTCTATCTCTCTGATGGCAATCCGGCGAAGTTGCATTACTCTGGGCGGGGGGAGAACCTTATCAATTACTGTCCCTGATTCCTTGACCATCGGTTCCTCTTCAAGCAATGACATTTTTTCCCATTCTGGAGTGTGTATTATAAACCAGAAGTCCTTACCAAGATTCTTCAATGGTATCCAATCTTTACTAATTTCATACCCCTGATTACTTACCAGTTTCATACCCGAAGACACTCTTTTAAAACTCCTCTTGTTATTATTAGCGATTCCTACCTGATATTTCTTATAACAATTCTTCACCTCTGAAGCACTTAAAACTCTGTTGTAAATTCTTACCTCGTCGATTGTGCCGTTGAAATAATAACCCGATGTAGATAACCGCCCTATTCTGAGTGATCTTGTTGTATCTGATAATACAAGATTTGAGAATGCCTTTGCTGAGCCATGCTGAGCCCCATTAATATATAACCTACCGGTTGATTCTGCTGCCGTAACTACAACATGATAAAATTGGTCAGGAGTAAAGGTATAATAAACTCCACCAAAATTATTCTCGCCTCCAGCAGACCCTCCTGCTGAGTTGCCAAAACAGGTATAACAGAAACTCTTTCCGTTGTTCCTATTATCATAACCAAACCACCAGCCCGCATTTGGCTCGGAACTATCAGGCATCCCTTTTCCCGCAATTCCCAATAACTTTCCTGTGCTACTTGAGTAATCTAATAAAAAGTCAAACTTAACCCATGCCTCAATCGTAATGCTGCCGGTAATATTCAAACTCGCATCATTTCCGCAATCGATATAGTCATCTTTTCCATCAAAAAATAAAGCTTTCCCAGATATTCCCTTTACCCAGGTTGCTCCATAAATAGTTCCATCATTTCCGCTAACTGAATCTTTAGCTATATTTCCTTTTCCTCCATCAAAGGACCAGTACGCAACAAGACCTTTGGTCTTCGCTAAACATACACTGCCAGTAATTAACCATAGACTTACTACAAATACTACTAATCTTTCTATTTTCTTCATCTTCTATTTCCTCCCATAATAATTGTTTTGTTATTTTTATGTGTTACAATGGACTGGTGTCTCGTAACTGAAATATCTTTACAAAGTCATTGAAATCAACAGATTCTTCGGGTTTACACCCTCAGAATGACAGTTCACACTTTTCTGTTTACAGAACTGTGCGCTTATTAACGTTACGAGACACCAGTTTAAATTAGCGAGGACAAGAAGAGAACCCACCCTACTAAATTGTCAGTCCCACGTAATTCGTTCCAAATCTTCTGTTACTGCGGCCTTAAAGGTGATATCCTCATAGCCTACCTCATTTAATCTTGCTTTGTTGCAGGCCTCTACATGACCATCAGCAAAGAGGATATTGGCGGCCCCGCTATGCCTCAGATGGACAAGTCTGGAGGAGCTCGTTCTTCCTACATAGCTTAACTGCCGATGATTGTTAGCGTCTGTCGGTTTATTAACGAGGATACTATCACAAAGATAAGGATAGAAGGATGGTTTTGGTACCTTTGTAATGAATGTAAATTGTCCTTTATATAAGGAGTCGGGGAGAAACTCACTGTTCCAGGTAATCCCATAGGTCGTATCCCTAGATCCGCCTGGGTAATACGGCCAAGAAGGACAGACGAATATTGAGTTTTTAGGCATTCCCGAGGCAGCAGCTTGCCTTATAGGCATATAACCTAAGAACGAATAAAACTCGTGCCAATATGCCCTGTTATCCGACGTATAAGGTAATGAGTAAGGCTCGGCAGTAGGTTGATTTATTACCCAGCCACCATAGTCACCGGCATACATAAACATCGCCAACCCCAACTGCTTTAAGTTATTCATACAGACCGCTGCTCTTGCCTTCTCCCTGGCTTTACTAAGAGCAGGTAATAGCATTGCCGCTAAAATAGCGATAATCGCTATTACCACTAATAACTCTATTAACGTAAAACCTTTTCGGGCGTCATAAATGTCGCCCCTACATTTACTTCCTATTCTCTTTTCCATTTTTTCTCCTTTGGCAGAGTAATTCTGCCCCTACATTTATCTATGTCAACAGGATGTTTCAGGACATCCTGGGAAAGCCGCCTGGGCGGCAAAATTTCAAGCAAAGATTAGCCGGATATTATTTTCCTTGAAATAATTCAAGTAGTTTTCTGAAATGTTGTTTGTGGTGATAATGGTATTAATTTTATTCAAAGGAATAACTACGTAGGGAGCCAGCTGATTAAACTTGGTATGACTGGCAAGAAGGATTATTTCTTTGGTTTTTTTAATAAGTTCCTTTTCTAATTCTACAATTAAGGAATTGTGATTCATTATCCCGTTATTGATATTTATTCCCCCGGCACCAATAAAGATTTTTTGCGCAAAGACCTCTTTGGCACTTTGTAAAGATGATGGCCCTACCAAATAACCTTCCTCTGCTACAGAGGTGCCTCCAGGAACCGTTAATTCACCGGAGCTATCCCTCAGGAGATAGGCAACAGAAAGAGAAGCGGTAAAAACACTAATCTTCTTTTTTTCTTTCCTTAAATATTTGGCAAGAGCAAAGGTGGTACGGCCAGTACCTAAGATGATGGATTCCTGGTTACTCACCAATTCAACAGCAGTTTTTCCTATTCTTTGTCTTTCTTCGTACAAAGGATCTTCCCTTGATTCATAGGAGGATAACTTTGGAAAATTATCCTCGTCCTTCTCTAAGAATATCGCCCCTCCCCGAACTGACTTAATGATCTTTTTCTGGCTAAGTTCCTGGAGATATCTATGGAGGGTAGCTCGGGATACTCCCAATTCCCGATAGAGTTCAAAGGTGTTGGCGAACTCTTTATCTCTCAAAATATTGACTAATTGGTGTTGCTTAATATTCATTTTTAATTCTGAAAATGATTATACCCCAATTTAATACGTTTGTCAAGTTTTGTTGCAAAAAATTGAGATGTTATGAGACAGAATAAACCTGTCACAAAATTCATAAACAGATTTCCGTGCAGAAGCATGAGATTCTTTACGTGTAACTTTTAATAATCCTTTTTATCTCTTTCTCCTTTGCTTCCGGGAGAGGTTCAATCCTATGGGTCTTGAGAATCTCCTCTGCCTTTTCTCTTGCAGAATTTCTTATATCAGGGAACCCTCTATCCGCTAACTTCTCCCAGGAATCCCTTGAAGATAGAGTTGGCATATAGATCTCCCCTGTTCTAAGTCTATTGATAGTATGTGGATGGGTAAGGAAGGTTTTACCTTCTGAGGCCGCCATTATAGCATCTAACCCTATCTCCCCATTTGATGTAGAGAAACCTTTCTTAAACCTCTTCATAATGCCTGCAATCTCATTATCTATCACCAGTTGTTCAAAACTCCCCATCAAGACATCCCCAATACCTCCTGCACAGGAGATGATATCTGCTCCTGCAATAAATGGCAGAAGGAGGTTAAGCATACGCTCATATCCGCTCTGGATATCAAGGAAATTGGAGCTTGTGCAGAGACCATATACATCAGACGGCAACCCATAAAATGAGGCCATCTGGACACTGCAGGCTGAGGAAATACCAATCTCAGGATTACCCCACATCGGTCGCACAGTTCTCAAATTCATCGGGCTAATGCGAGAGCAATAGATTTTCGGAACATCCTTATCAATGAATGCAGCGTAGATGATAGTCGCCAGGTTTTCAGCGTTTGACTGGACCACTGTTCCTGTGAGGGTTATCGGTGCCGTCGCACCGCTTATTGGGCAGGGGAGCGCGCGGATAGGAAGACCTGATTCCACGCATATTCTGATTGTCTCTGTCAAATCCTCCGGGAAGAAGAGAGGGCTAATAGGAGATACAGGAAATGACGCTATCGGTTTCTCACGCAATCTCTTCCTGTTCCCCGCCAACACCAACATAATCTCTATAATACTCTTTATCTCATAGGGGTGATGGACTCCAGGGCCAAAGATAGGTTTGCGTGTGTTCTTAATAAGTGCATAAAGTGTGTACGGCCAGATAACGCGGGGAGGGATATCAAGCGGGGAAAGAAATCCACCGACTGGGCTCAGATTCTCAAGTCCATCTATAAGCCGGATTGCATCCTCCAGGTCCCGGGATGTTGTCTTGCGCCGCGACCTCTCCTTATAATCAAAGAGCCAAGCATAATTTCCACCATTACGCACAAAGGTTTCGCCCCCACCTATCTCCAAGGTCTCCTTCAGATCTCTCGAGTGGAGTTTAAAACTCGAGGGGTTTCCTCTAAGCGCCTTCTCCACAACATCCGCAGGAAAAATTACCCGATTGCCTTTGACCTGGCAACCATTGCCCGCAAGGATCTCCTTTGCCCTTTTCCCCTCAAACCTCACCCCATTCTCTCCCAATACCTTGAGTGTTGCGGCGTGTATATTCTCTATATCATCCTCGGTCAATATCTTGAACCTTAAAGACATTTCTCCACCCTCCCACTTTTTCTTTTGTTTCAACATTTTTCTTTTAAAGCAATCTCAGGATTTCTATGGAAATCTCTGCGCCGTTTGACAAGGTTAGAAGACATCCTCCTTGCATTGCAAATGGAGTATGCCAATCTATCTTCTTATCCTCATACATGTTCAGAACGCCACCAGTAAAGAGGTATTGGGGCAAAGACATCATCAATTTTTTCTGGACCAAAGAGAATCTTGACCGATTTTAAAGAGTCATCTATCCGATTTTTCTTTCCTATCTTTTCCTGAATCTTCTCTTTGTTAATGAGGCGAACCATACCTAAATAACCTTTACAGTTCAGAAACCCTAATTCTAAAAGTAGTTTTGGTAATCCCTCCTGAAGGGGAGGAGTGATTACCGCAATGCTTGAGAAAATATTCTTTTCTATAATGGTCTTAAGAAGAAAGGCAACTATTTCTGCTTCTCCGCCATATTCCAATACTACTCCTTCTTGATTTATAAGGAGATAGGCTACAATTCCCCTTTTCCTCCTGGCTAAAAATGCTCTGCTACCTGGAAGAGAAAAGAGAAGAGAATATTCCTTCAGTGTTCTTTCCAGTCGCAAAGGTTCTCTTTCATGAATCCTTTTAATTTCAGAAAAACAACCTATCTTCTCTGATATTTCTATTGTTTCAGAGGAAGAAGGAAGGAGAAAGAAATTACCTTTATTCAGAAAGAATGAATATTGAATACCAACCTGTTCCCAGCCAAGACATCGGTAGAAATCAGGATTACCTGTCCAGAGAATGGAGAAATCATAATCCTCTTTCTCCATTTTACGAATGCAATCTTTTAGAATTAAAGAGGCATAACCTTTTCCACGATAGTCAGGATGGGTGCAAACCCCACCAATTCCTCCCACCTTAAACCTTATTCCGTTACTGATAAGAATTCTTTCACAAATTATGGTATGAGCAACAACCTTTTTATCTACCTTCAGGACTCTCATATTTTCTAAATTTTTTTCATTGTAAATATAGTATTCATCCTGAAGTTTCCTATTCGGTTTGCCTCTTAAGGTGTAGAAAACTAAATTAAGTAATTCTATTGCTTCCTTAAATTCCTCTTTTTTACATCCTCTTGGGCCTTCAATTAGATTCATCATAATTATTCTTTTAAGAAGGTGATTACTTCCGGTAAAGATGTTAAGTCATAATAACGTAACACAGTCAAACTCTCCTGATTAATTATTATCTCTTTTTTATCTTCACCTTCCAATGCTTTTACCAATAATTTTTGAGAATTTCCTAAATTGCCAATGGCAACCCAGAGAAAATTATTAACAAAAACTGAAACTATTCTTTTGCCTTCGGTTAAAGGAAATCTTTTTTTCTTTGTTTCTTTTACCTCTAGATAAGCAACTGTATTCTCTTTGACCATCTGTTTATAAACATCCAAATATCTGAAATATCTCTCTCTGCCAGCGATAAAACTCGCGCCCATAAGAGGAGGAAATCCTGCCTTCTTTTGTGCTTTTATCCACTCTGTCCAGTTATCATATCCCTTTTTCCAAGAAACACCCGGGATATTAAAAAGATTTTCTTCTTCTCCATAACAGCCATCTTCCAGCCAGGGGAATTGCAAATAGGGAATAGTGGCTGCAAAAGAGAGGTTTTCTGTTTTAGGCAGTAATTCTAAACGAGGAGTAAAATCTCTATCCTTCCAATTGGTAATTAAATGGCTCCAATCATTGAATCGGAGGACATAAGGTTCATACATTTTTGTCTTTTCTATTGAGGTTAAAATATCGGGCACACCTTCTCCCAGTAATTGGTAATCCCAACATTTATCCTCAAAAGGTGATTCTACATCTGAACCGATATGGGCAACAATTAATCCATTTCTTTTTTTAACTCTAACATATATTTCACAAATGAAATCATTCCAGAGGGCAGCAAAGCTCTTATTTGTTCTACCTTTTACCGCATCAGCTAAATGGTTCACATTTCCTTTTTCTTCAGGAGAGATTTCTATAAAATGGATATGGTTATCGGAATTTGGATTAGAACAACCCGGTCTTTTTAATCCCAAACCACCATCCCAATATAAGCCATCAAATCCATAGTCATCCATTAATCTATCTATGGTGTTAAAAAAATACATTCTCCAACCGGGACTTCCTGGACAAAGCATATCTAAATCGTAGTAGACCTCAACAAGATGGCCTACTCCGCGGCTCCATTCTTCTTGATAAACAGGATTTCTAACATCTAAATATCCTGGTGAGACATAAGGAATAACCTTTAAACTTCTTCTATGACATTCATCAATAAACTTTCTTAATCCCTTTTCATTTAGAGATTCATAGACACCTTTCCCAAAAAAACCGCATATATCATTCCACCACCATACATGGACAACCCCAAGCCCTTTTTCAGCATAGAGGTCAAGAAGTTTCCAGTCTTTCTCCGTTGGATAGTAAGGTCTTCTTGTAGGATAATGACCAAATTGGTAGCGGGTGTGTCCCGGCGCATAATTATAAATACGGTTTTTCTTTAAACATCTCAGATTATTATCCCTTGCCCATTTCAAAAATATTAATCTATCTGCCATTTTATCTGAGAATAAAAGCGTTGATTAAAGTTCTGAAAGCCTCAGCGTATTTTATCTTATTGTCCAGAGTCACATCCATTTCCTCTGCCCTGAATCTTGCTTTTGCTTCTGCGTATTCCCATCTCCACTTACATCTATTCATCTGACTTTCTTGTTTGTATAAGGCCTCTTTCTTTTTAGCAAAGAACCTGCTCACATCAATATAGGTATCAGGAGCCATTCCCATAACTCTGGCAGCTGTTCCTGGTTCCCAGGAAAGCAATACGCCTAATTCTACTTTTTCCATTGCCCTCCTATATGCTTTATAGACCAAACTACAGCTAGCAGAATGCTCTGGGTTTTCATCATCCATACTATGGGTAAGAACAATCTTGGGCTCAAATTGAATGATTAAATCAGATACTTCATCAACGCATTTTCCTATACCTGGAGCCACTACGATAGGTTCCTTGCCAGGAGGATATTCTTTAACATTGTAATCGGTAAAGTCAAGATACATATGTTTTTTCTCTTTCTTATCCCACATTCCACATTCTTTAAAATCAAGAAAAATTATCTCTTCTGCTCCTAAAACCTTTGCTGCTTCTGTAGTTTCTCGTTTCCTGATAGAGGTTGTTTTATCAGGGGAGTAATATTTTGACGGTATCTCTTCTCCTTCTTTTGTCCGCATACATCCAGAAGCGTTGTTGCCTACCATCACATAAATTACTTTGTATCCCAGATGACCATACTTTGCTAAAGTTCCTCCTGCCTGAAGTTCTATATCGTCAGCATGTGCTCCAAAAGCCATAATACACTTTTTCATTCCGCTTTTCTCCTATCTTAAAATCAGTACATCTTTTCTTCTCGTGAAGACATTGTTGAAAAAGCTTTCCTCATTTTTTTTAATCTGTTCCATAGAAACTCTTGCAGCAGAGATAGGGGTCATTTTTTAAAATATATTTATAATATGTGAAAGATTTTGTTTTCCTTATAAGCTTCTATATGAATTTTGCTTATCATCCCTGTGCCGATTATCCCTATATTTAAACCCATTATTTTAACCCCATTAATTTCCTTACCTGTTGGAGGGATATTTTGGCTGCCTCTTTTACATCTCCCCCAAGTACATTTTTATAATAGTTGAAAGACTCAAATTCTACTGACACAAAACCCTGGTAGTTAATTTTATCCAAGGCTTTAAAAAAAGATTTCCAATCTACATTACCTTCTCCCAATAAAGGAAAGATAAATTTCCCTTCTTCAGGAATTCCTACTGCATCCTTTAAGTGAATATGCTTTATTTTTTTGTCCCATTGTTTGATAATCCATTCTACATCAAGATTCCCATATAAAACATCATGCGATGGATCAAAGTTGACTCCTAAGTAGGGAGAATCAAAGTTGTCTATCAGTAGTCTGGTAGTATAATAATCATGGCAGAGCATACCCCAAACACCTTCTACTGCGAGATTCATCTTGAATTTTTCTGCCACAGAGACAAATTTATCATAGGCCTCAAAGACCATATTCCAAGCTTTCTTCTCTGATATATCTTTATGAAGTTTAGGTGCTTTTGAATCCCAGGGCGCTGGACCAGTAAAAAGATTAATCGTGTTTATGCTTGCCTCTGAGAAAACCTCTATACATTGAAGAACAAGTTCTATTCTGCTTTTTCTTAATCCTTTATTCAAAGTTACTAAATCTTGCTGAACTACTACCTCACTTACCTCCATATTATATCGATGGGTTAAATTAACTATTCTCTCTATTTCCTTCAGGGATTTCTTTCTTGGGTCAAGATGGGAAAGGGTCCACTCTACCCCGTTATATCCTATTTGAGACAATACTCTTAATACCTCTTCTGGCTGCATCTGGCTAAATCCTAAAGAAGCCATAAAACCTATATTTCGCATTTTATCTTGTCTCTTTTACTGTTTGAACTAAAAGAGAGAACTTTTCAAAAGAAACTTCAGGAGGAATACTATGATCTGAATGGTATATATATCCCCCCTGTAGTCCAAGCGGTAATTTACTATTAAGTTCTAACAACATTTTCTTATTGTCTCCAAGAATAGCTCTGATGTCAATATTGCCCATAAAGGATAGTGAATTACCCCATCTCTCCTTTAATTCTTTAAGGTCCATACCTGCTTTAACTTCAAGTGGTTGGAGCACATCTATTCCTGCACCGATTAAGTCGTCTATTGCTTCATTGCAATTGCCATCTGTATGGTAAAAGACAGGTATTCCTTTACTTTTAAAGAAGGAGAACACTTGTTTATGGAAAGGCATTAGAAGCTCACGATACATTACCGGGGAGAATAAAAGACCATTTTTATATGCAATATCTCCGGCAAAGAATGCTCCGTCAAACTTCATACCCGATGTGAACATCTTTTCTGCTGTTTCAATAATCGTTTTGGCTATTGTGGAAAAGATATCTTTAACAAGGTCAAATTCCGTAGCCATCATCAGAAGAAGTTTTTCGTCACCTACCAATCGCATTGCTGTCTCATAACATTCAAGAGTATTAAGAAGAACAAAGGTGTCTTCTGGATTTTCAAGCTCGTTATACGTGTTAATTACATTTTTTTCTCCAGATGGACGTAAATCTTCATAATAATCACCCCAATACCCCAAACTTACTCGATTAAGAGAAGGAGTAAATCGAGCTTTAATTTTTCTCCAATCTTCTTGACTATTAACTGCCCAACTTAATACTTGGGGAGGAGCAGAGATATTGTTAAGCTCCTTTATTTTTCGTCCATATTGGTCTATCCGAATAGTATATCTTTCTGTGTACTCGAGTTCCTGAGGAACTATCATAGGGGAAGTATCAAGAAAATAAGAATACCTTATGTCAAATTCGAAGTAATCATTCGGATGTTTCTCTTCAGGCAACCCCTCTTTTCTCCATCGAGTTATAGTTTCCTTCCATGGTGCATCGGTGAAGGGAATTCTATCAACTGGTTGTCTTCTTATTGCTTTTATAACCCTTTCTTTTGACGTCATTTTAAAATCCTCCCTCCCAATTCCTTTTTGGCTCAAAACCCAATTTCTCTCTTGCTTTGGTGATATCAAACAAAGAAGCATAAGGATTCTTTTGAAAATACTCTTTATTCTTTATCGGTGGAGGACTCTCCGGATAAAGATGCCGAATAAGTTCTAATGAATCTATTTTCTGGAAAGTATCGGCAGCGGTGATACAAAAAGATTCAAAAGGAGGAGAAACATCAAGGGAATAGTTCAGTGCCAAGCGATAGGCCTGAGCGACATCTTCGGGAAAGATATAAGAACTGAACCAGTTTTTGGCATCCACATTTTTGTTCTTCAAGATATTTTCTATTGCTTTCTTATCTCGCTTTAGCCAGACCCAACAGAACCTTAAGGAGATTGCTTCAATTCCATAAGCCCGGCTATATTCCTGGCACATGACCTCTCCAAAATATTTGCTCAGGCTATAACTTTCATGAGGATAAGATGGATGTTCTTCATCAATAGGGAGATATTTTGGCTTGTAAGAGACATTATGGATTCCAAAACCAGAGGCAGATTCACTACAGCCAAAGACAACACGAGGAATTTTATTCCGTCTGATTGCCTCCAGAAGATTATAGGTACCGATAACATTTACCTGCATTACCTTATCTCCTGGGTCATCAAAGGGGTGAGGAATTGCGGCAAGATGAATGACCGTATCAAAACCCTTTACTTTACTTAAAACTTCTTCTGCATCCAAAAGATTCAGTTTAAGAAAAGGAATCTCAGGGTATTTAGATGGGGGCTTAAGGTCAAGAATAGTTACCTGATGTTTATCCTTTAGTTCCTTAACCACATATTCCCCAATATCTCCCGAACCTCCAGTAATTAGTACTTTCATTAAAATACTTTTCTAAATTATTCTTTTTCTGAATGCTTCTTTTAATTCACTATCCTGAATAGAGTCTATATCAATTATCTCAAGCACGCCGGGATAGTTTAATACAGGTTTAAGCACTTTCTCATTTATTAAAGAGATGGTTTCAGCAAACGAACAGTGAACCGTTGCAGAAATTTTCATGAGAGTTTCAATACTTTGTTTTTGAGATTCTTTGCGATAAGATGGATATCCCTGACCAAACTCTTTTAAGGAAAAAAGCCGGTCAAAGATAAACTTTAAATTAATATCTCCAGCCCAGCCATAGCCAAAATTCAGAGCAAGGGAAATGCAATTTCCTCCATTGATCTGCCCAAATAGCCAGGCATCAAGCGGAGTTTGAATTAATCCGCAGGATACATTGGGATACTGCATCACAGAGTTCAAAAAACCCTGGCCTGTGCCACATCCACCAACAACTAAATCCACTTTTTTAAGGTTAAGTAAAATTGCTGATAAAAGCCCGGTATGGATATAGGTTAATTCCGGTTTAGCCCCAGTTCGTCTCATACCAACATTGATAATGGTATGCCCCCTATTCTCAAGGGCGGTAATAATGTTCTTGTTCTTATCCGCAGAACTGGTCTCGTTAATAACCGCTATTTTCATTTTTCTTCTTTTTTCGCCTTCTCATATTTTTCTCTTCTTTTTTTGAGGTAGGTGGGTATTGGCACATCCCACCAACCGGCTACTTTACCACCAGAGTAAGGAAATTCTCTATTTACAATCACCTCAATGACCGCTGGTCTTTTAGAACCAAAAGCTCTTTTTAATGCCGGCTTCACCTCTATTGGTTTCTCAATTCTTTCTGCATAGCAGCCGAATCCTCGAGCAATAGAGGTAAAATCCGGGGAATAAAGTTTGTCCTTGTTGTTTCTAAATTCTGTTCCTACAATCCTTTCCTTACCAAAGGCGGCAATCTGCAGGTCGGTAATTGCCTGCCAGGCAAAGTTATTCAGGATAGCAATTACTATTGGAATATTATATTGAACCGCAGTAGAAAGTTCCTGCATGGTCATCATAAAGTCCCCGTCACCCAGCACACCAATAACCTCTTTTTCCGGTTCTGCTAACTTAACTCCGATGGCTGCGGGAAGGGTAAATCCCATCGTGGAAAAACCGCCAGAAGTAATAAGTGTTTTTGGCTCATAGAAAGGAAATTCCTGAAGAATCTGGGCCTGGGCATTACCGGAAGAGGTGACTACAATACCATCCTTAGGTAAGAATTCTCGTAATTCCTTTAAGAAACGGGAGATGGTCACTGGAATCTTTTCCGATTCCCGGAAATCACGAATACTCTTAAACCATTCTTTCTTTAATCTTTGAATTTCTTGGTAATATTTTTCTTTGGCCGCAGAGCGAGTTCTGCCACTACAATTTTTAATTTTTAATTTTTCTATTATCTGCTTTAATATCTCTTTTGCATCACCGAGAATTCCGAGCTCCACGGGATAGTTCTTGCCAATCTCGGTAGGGTCTAAATCAATTTGAATCAATTTAGTTGGGGGGATGGAGAAACTAACCCCTTTTTTGTAAGAAGAACAGGTTTCATCAGCAAATCTACAACCCACTGCTAAGAGGACATCGGCAGAAGAAGTAAGTTTATTCCCACAGCTTGTTCCTTTGGAACCGGCATGCCAGCCATAAAGAGGATGGTCTTCGGGAAAAGATGACTTACCCATCATTGTGGTAATAACCGCAGCAGTTAAACTTTCTGCTAACTTTTTTAACTCTGCTTCCGCATTAGCGGCAATTACACCCCCGCCGGCTAAAATAACCGGTCTCTTTGCTCTGACTAATAAATCTACTGCTTTTTTAATGAGTTCTGGGTCTCCAAACATTCTTGTTTGTGATTGATGTTTAACTGGCTCAGGAATCTTCACCTCAGCAGAATCTGCCTGGACATCCATCGGCAAATCAATGAGAACTGGACCACGTCTTCCGGCCAACATCTGATTAAAGGCTCTTTGTAAGATAGAAGGCAGTTGCCCTACATTAGTTACCTGCCACCAGCGTTTGACAATTGGTTCCAAAATTCTGGGGAAATTAGCGTCATGAGTTCTTTCAATCTCCTGGAGAACCCCTCTTCCAAACATATGGGTGTGAGTATCTCCAGTGATTACTAAAACCGGGGTAGAGTCAACAAAGCAGGTAGCAACCCCAACAGCGGTATTAATCGCCCCCGGACCAATGGAGGTAAAAACAGCCAAAGGTTTACCCGATACCCGATAATATCCATCAGCTAAATGAACCGCAGACTGCTCATGCTTTACCTGAAGAATCTTAATTTTCTTCTCTCTTCCTTTAAAGGCATCAACAAGACCCAAGCAGCCATGGCCGGGAATCCCAACAAAGTAAGGGATTCCTTCCTTAATTAAGTACTTAGCAATAATTTCTCCACCGGTCAATTTCATTTTTTGAGATTCTCAGAATGACTGAGAGCGTTCTTCCGTCTTAAAACTCGCTGGACTGCCTTGACAATATCATTTATTCCCATTCCATAATGGTCAAGGAGCAAATCGTAATCTAATGCTGTTTCGGCAAAGGTATCGGCGATACCTACCTGCTCTAAAGGTACGGGATAGTTCTTCCCCAATGCTTCCGCCACTGCACTACCCAATCCACCAATAACAGAATGTTCTTCCGCTGTGACAATTGCGCCTGTCTTTTCTGCAGATTCCTTTATTAAGGAAATATCCAATGGTTTAACTGTGTGCATATTTATTACTCGTACATCTGTCCCTTCATTAGATAAAACTTTTGCTGCCTCAAGACAGCGAGCCAGCATTGAGCCATTAGCAATTATAGTTACCTCTTCTCCTTCTCGCACAATTACCCCTTTTCCAATTTTAATCTGATGGTTGTCATCAAAGATTACCGGCATATCAGCCCGACCAATCTGAAGATAAACCGGTCCTGGATATTCAGCTACCGCCTTCACCATTTTTTTCACCTCGATGGGGTCTCCTGGTACCACCACTGCCATATTAGGCATTGCTCGCATTACCGCAACATCTGTAATAGAGTGATGGGTGGGTCCATCCTTAAAGTCAGAGAGTCCGGCATATCCTCCGACAAGTTTTACATTGGTTTTCGCATAAGCGACACAGGTTCTGATTTGCTCAGTTGCTCGAAGAAAGAGACCTGCAAATGTATTTACAAAGGGGATCATCCCCCCTAATGCCAAACCAACTGCAGTATCAACCATCCCTGCTTCTGCAATGCCAACGTTAAAGAATCGCTCCGGGAACTCTTTGGCAAAATAACCGGTCTGTACTGAAGAGGAAACATCAGCCACTAAAACCACTACATCAGGATTAACTTTCCCATATTCAGCCAATGTTTCTCCGTAAGTTTTACGAACCGAGACCTTTTTATTCATATCTTGAGATTCTTCAGGCTTTGCCTTCAGAATGACCTTGCGGTCAGTTCCTTCACTGCCTGGGCATACTCATTATCATCGGGTGCTTTACCATGCCATTCCGCTTTGTTCTCCATAAATGAGACGCCTTTACCCTTTATGGTGTGAGCGATAATGACAGTGGGTTTATTTTTATTTTCTTTCGCTTTATCCAATGCTTCTAATACCTCCTTTATATTGTGACCATCAATCTCTATAGTTTTCCAGTTAAAGGATTCCCATTTCTCCTTTATTGGTTCTAAAGGCATAATCTTATTTAGCGGCCCATCCAATTGCACTTTATTGTAATCCAAAATTGCAGTTAAGTTTGATAATTTATACTTGGCCGCGGTCATTACTCCCTCCCAGAGCACACCGGATTGACACTCTCCATCACCTACTAAAACATAAACATGATAATCAAGTCCCTTGAGACGAGCGGACAAGCAGAGTCCGGCTCCAATAGAGATTCCATGACCTAAAAAACCGGTAGTCATTTCTATTCCCGGGGTCTTTAATCGATCAGGATGTGCCTGTAAATGAGCGCCAATATGGCCCCAATTTTTAAGGTCTTCCATCGGGAAATAGCCTAAACCAGCAAGAGCCGGATAGAGAATAGCGCAGGCATGACCTTTGCTGAGGATAAAACGGTCACGATTTTCCCAATTGGGTCTATCGGGATCGATCCTTAGATGATGAAAGAAGAGAGCAGCAATAATCTCGGCGGCAGAGAGAGCACCTCCGGGATGCCCCTGTCCTCTGTGGTGAATCATCTCTAAGGCATCCAGGCGAAGCTGTTGTGCTTTCTCTTCTAATTCCTTGATTAATTCCTTCGAATATGCCATTTTACCACCATCTTGCGATTACCACCTTTTTATGAGTAAAAAAATCAATAGCATCCTGGCCTTGTCCGTGAAGATCTCCGAAAAATGAATCCTTCATTCCCGCAAAAGAATAGAAGGACATTGGAGCAACTACCCCCACATTGATGCCTACATTTCCTGCCTCAATTTGATATTGAAACTGACGTGCCAATTTACCGTTTTGAGTATATATAGTTGCCGCATTGCCAAATCTGCTGGAGTTGGCAACACTGATAGCCTCATCAATGTCCTTTGCCTTCTTTAGACAAACGATAGGTCCAAAAAGCTCTTCATCAAAAATATGGGTTCCTGGTTTTGCATCCTCAAAAATTGTTGGACCAAGGAAATAGCCATTAGGATATTCTTCAACCTTTACACCTCTTCCATCCAGAATGAGTTTTGCCCCTTCCTTAATACCGGTTTCAATATCCTGATGAAATTTCCTTAAGGCCTCCTTTGAAATCACAGGTCCCATATCAACACCTTTTTCCAGACCGTTTCCTACTTTAAGGTTTGAGGCGGATTTAACAAAATTTTCCCTAAGTTCTTCATAGATGTTACCAACACCTAAAATGATGGAAGCGGCTAAACATCTCTGTCCCGCATTTCCAAAGCAGGAATTAATCATATTAGGGATTATCTTATCTAAATTGGCATCTGGCATAACAATCAAGAAGTTGTTCGCTCCGCCATGACATTGAACTCTTTTACCATTTTCGGATGCCCTTTTATAAATTTGCTTAGCCGTTGGAGTGGAAGTAACAGAGGAAATGCCGGCAATATCCTTATTTTCTAAAAGTTCATCGGTAACACCCTCGCCATTACCTATCAAATTAATTACACCTTTTGGAAAGCCACATTTTTCTATTAACTCAAAGATTTTAGTTTGAGTAAGGGGAGTCAAAGGAGAAGGTTTGGCAATGTAGGTATTCCCGCAGGCAACGGCCCAGGGCATAAACCAGAGGGGAACCATTGCCGGAAAGTTAAAAGGGAAAATACCGGCAAATACTCCGACGGGAATGCGAATTTCATATTCATCGATATCTTCTGCAACATCCTCAGAAAATCCTCCCTTCATTAGTGAAGGAATTCCACAGGCAGTCTCCACCATCTCGATAGAACGTCTCATCTCCCCATAGGCAGCAGGATATTCCTTTCCATGTTCCTGGGTAATGGTTTTGGCTAACTCTTCCCAATTCTCCTTTAAAAGATTATAAAGTTTAAATAAAAATCTACATCTTTCCACCGCGGGAACCTTTCTCCATTGCAAAAAGGCATTTTTAGCAGCCTTGACAGCATTTTTTACATCCTGGAGCGTGGAGGTATTGAATTGAGCTAAAACTTCACCTGTAGCCGGATTTTCTACATCAATGATTTTATTTCCGCCTGGCTCAATCCATTCTCCATTAACATAATTAAAAACTTTTTTCATAAGTTATCCTCCCTGATATTCTTGAGAAATTTTGGAAGCAATATTTCTAATTAATAAACTTATTTTTTCTATTTTATTCTTGGTCAGCCTGAAGGAAGGTCCAGATACACCGATAGAGCCAGCTACTTTTCCTTCTGAATTTATAATTGGGGCGGCAACACATTTCACTCCTTTTACGTATTCTCCATTATCAAAAGCGTATCCCTGTCTTTTAATCTCTTTCAGGTGTGTGTGCAACTCTTTTAAATTAGTGATAGTGTGAGAGGTATAACGTTTCAAGGGTTTTCGAATAATTTTTTTTATTGTCTCTTTAGGTAAACAAGCAAGAATGCTCTTGCCCACTGCTGTGCAATGAAGAGGTTCTCTGTCTCCTACTTCAGAACACATTCTTATATTATGTGAGCTTTCTATGCTTTCAATACAGATAGCCTCTTCTCCCTCAAGGATAACTAAATGAGCTGTCTCCCCTGTTTTTTCCTTGAGTTCCTTTAAATAAGGAAGGGCAAAATTCTTGAGGCTCTGGTTTCCTAACACTCTCCTTGCTAAACTTAGAATTTTATATCCAAGTTTATACTTTTCGGTAGAAGAGTCCTGAATAACATAACCCTGGCTCTTTAAGGTAGCGAGGATTCTATGGATGGTACTGGGAGGAAGGTTAAGTTTCTCTGCCAATTTCAGAATCCCGAAGCCCTCTTCCTTTTCAGGTAGAATCTCTAATAGCTTTAGGGTGCGATTAATTACTTGGACCATCTTATCCTCTCCATTTCCATATTATGGAATTTCATTCCACCAATATTTTAACAAAAAAATTTTTGCAAGTCAAATTCTCCATTTCCTTAAAACCTATTATATTTACCCAATTTTATACTTTTGCAATTACTGTTTGAAATTCTTACGCAAGAGTAACACAAAAAAATTTGGCTGTCAAATCATTGTTGTAAAAAAGCGAGATGTTATGAGACAAGGGTAACATATAAAGAGGTGGAAGTCAAATTGAGACACTTCAAGATTGTCATAATCGACATCAGGAGATGTCTCCCACATAATAATATTATTGTGGGAAAGGTCTCCTGACCTTGATATTATAGATTCTTCGCAATGACAGATGCACTGTCATCTGTGGTTGTTATTTAATTTTTAAAACTTCCCAAAGTTTTTCTTCGTCCTTAATTTTTACCTCAATTCTCAAAGCGCAGATCGGTTTTGGAAAACTAATTTCTTTTAGCTTAATTAAATCCTTCTCGGTAGTGAGAAGAATGTCAAATTCTTCCCTCAAAATTCTCTTTAAGTCCCTCTTTTTATACCAGTGGTGGTCCGGGAAGAAGGATTTTCCCTTGATTTTAACTCCTAAACCCTTTACTAAATTTTCGAAGGTTAAAGGATTGCCGATGCCGGCAAGAAGCCAGACCTCTTTTCCAAAAATTGCGGAAAGTTCAGATATTTTCCCCGAGGAATCTACTAAAGAGACCGGTTGATAAGAACTTTCAATAATATTTGCCCTGGGATTGATTTCTTTGAGGTTTTTTTTGAAATTAGCCAACTTTTCCTGGTCTGTCAAATTTATATGATTAAGCCAGAAACAATCGGCACGTTTTAAACTGGACAAGGGCTCGCGCAGAAGACCGAGGGGAAGCAACTTTTTATTAGAAAAGGGAGATGTAGCATCAAGCACAACGATTTCTAAATCCTTTTTTAAATATCGATAATGAAAAGCATCATCCAGAATAATTGTGTCTGCCTTAAAATTGTTTAAAGCGATTTTAGTCAGTCCTTTCCGGTTTCTTCCGATGAGAACCGGGACTCCGCTTAAATTTTTTGCCAATAAACCTGCTTCATCCCCGCTTTCTCTTGGCTCCAGTAGAATTTCCCTTTTGTTGGAAACCAGAAAGCCGTTTCCTTTTTTCTTGTAACCCCGGGCAATAACCGCTATTTCCTTTTCCTTTTTTAGGAATTGTTTTGCCAAAAAGATTGTAATTGGCGTCTTTCCCGTTCCTCCGGCGGTAATATTCCCGATACTAATTAGAAAGCAATTCAATTTTATACTTTTTAAAAGGAATTGGTGGCAAAAAAGGAAATTTCTTATTTCCACTACTAACCAATAGAAAAAGGAAAAAGGAATCAGCAAAGGAAAAAAAAGAGCAATTTTCTGATTTCTTTTAATCTGAAAGTTTCTCATTTCTTTCCTTGAGCAGTTCTCTCAGGAAAATATTCTCAACGTGGTCATCATTGGGGTCAGCCCTGTCCAGGCCAGAACTTTTGAGTTCAAGGTATAGGTTACCGCCCGGGGTTTTTTTAATACGGTATTGATAAGGACGACCGTAAGGGTCAAGGAGATTACTGCCTGGTGTCAGGTAGGGACCTTTCCAGTCAGGGATTCCCGGATTAAGGAGTAATGCCTGTAAACCCTGCTTCCTGGAAGGGTAATGTCCGGTATCAAGATAGAGTTGAATGAGCGCTCCTTTAAGAACCCGGAAATTCTCCTCCGTCTTTCTGATGCCGCGGCGCTTAAGCCCGCTTTCCCTGACTAATTTGGATGCCTTTTTAGCCATCTCGGCATGACCGTCGGTGATACTACCGATTGGGCCAATATAGGAAAAGGGAATACTGCTTTTCCATCGTTCCCATTCAGCGGCTTCCCTTAGCTCCAATAATTTGGGAGGAGTAGGTTTTTTGTTAAAGACTACCGTAGTTGCCATTTTTTCTTTAAGGAGAATATAACCCGGTTCCTCTCCTCTTCCCCGAACTCCTACCTCTCCTTTGAGCACGGCAATACGGGTGCTATTTTCCTTTAAGGCAACCATAAAGATGGTTCCTCTGACCCCGGCGATGGCGGTAAAGGTCTCCACCTTAAATCTGGATTCGGTTGTTTTTAGTTTTCCCACCACCGACCAGATTTTTCCTTTCTTTACGTCAAGGCAAATCTTTGTTGTCTCCTCTTTCTGCTGATACTCTTTAATTTCCAGGGAGGTTTTCTCGTTAAGGGTGGTTGCTCCTTCCTGGCCAAAGGTAAGGATTGCCTCGGAATTTTCCTCTGTGCGGAGCTGGGAGCCCTCCTGCAGTTTTGTGCTTATGGTGGCTGGCTGCCATTCTTCTTTGGGGGTGGTGCGAAATTGCACCTTTCCTTTTAGTTTACTTAATTCTCCTGCAGGTAACCGGGTCTCGGCTGCATTTAAGATTCCTGTAAAAAGGAAAACTGTCAAGATTATAATAGCTTTCTTCATCTTCTACATAATACTGCATTCAGAGGCAAAATACAATGTCAATTGACAA
This sequence comes from bacterium, assembly GCA_030630065.1. Lineage (GTDB taxonomy): Bacteria > Ratteibacteria > UBA8468 > UBA8468 > UBA8468 > DAOVNU01. The sequence continues at coordinate 33,241 of DAOVNU010000001.1, forward strand.
TTTTGATGAATTGGGGTAAAATTATAGCCAAGAAAGAGGAGAAATTATGGGAATACAGAGAAGGATTTTGGTGGTGGATGACGAGCCGGCGGTAGTAAAAACCTTGAGCAAGGCAATTCGGCGTCAGGGTTTTGATGTCGTCAGTGCCTCCGATGGAGAGGAGGCATTGGAGAAGGTAAGAAATAGTAATCCCGATTTAGTGATTCTTGATATTCAGATGCCGAAAGTGGATGGGATTGAGGTTCTGCAGAGAATTAAAGGAAGTCCTGAAACTGCCTCCCTGCCGGTGATTATGCTTACGGCAAAGGTCGGGGACGAAGACATTCTCAAGGGCTATAAATATGGCGCCAATTACTATATTCCCAAGCCCTTTAAGATGATTGAGGTTTTGCAGGGAATTGAGATGATGTTTCGATCTATAGATGAAGAGAAATCCCACCGCTTCAAGATTTAATTATCTTCTTCAAATAGGGCAAAGTAATGGTGAAGGTTGTTCCCTTTCCTACCTTTGAGGTGACTTTAATCTTTCCCTGATGTTCCTTAATTATTTTTTCCACTACCGCTAAACCAATGCCTGTTCCCTTGGAACCTTTGGTACTGTAGAAAAAACTGAAAATCTTCTTAATTTGCTCTTCCGGAATACCACAACCGGTATCGCTAACCTTAATCTGGAAGAGTTTCTTCTTCTTTTCCAAATAGGTTATTATCTCTACCTTTCCGCCTTTTCCTCCCAGAGCATCAAGACCATTACCCACCAGGTTCAATAAAACCCTTTCCATTCCCTGGGGGTCGATTGAGACCTCATTTAAATGGGAGTCAAAATTGGTAATTAATTTTACCTTTTCCTTCTTTGCTCTCTCTCTCTGGGAGGCAACAATCTGTTTTATAATTTCGTTGAGGTTAGTGAGACGATAGAGAGGTTTACGTTCCTTGGAATAGTTCAGCATATCTAAAACCAGATTGGAAACCTTATCCAGATATTCCTCAGTCGTTTCCCAACCGCTAACAAAGGTTTCCCGATCTTTATCTTCTAAACCGATGTGCACCATTTCCTTTCCCATCTCAATACCGGTGAGAAGATTCTTGATATAATGGGAAAGACCGGCAACTGTCTGACCCACAGCGGCTAAACGTTCTGCTTTAAGGTTTTCTGCATATAACATAGCATTCTCAATCGCTATTGCCGCTTGAGCGGCGATTGTTTCCATTAAGTTGACATCTTCCTGATTGAATGGTCTTTTATCCTTTTTGTTCAATACCTCCAGGACACCAATTAATTTTCCTTTGCGCAACAGGGGAGCGGCTAAAACCGACCTGGTGATAAAGCCGCTTCTGCTGTCTGCTCCTTGATAGAAATGAGAATCTTTGGCAACGTTGGAAACGTTGATAATTTGACGCTTTTTGGCGGAGGCACCGGCAATTCCCTGTCCCAGTTTTAACCTTATTTTCTTTATTCCCTTTCCTTTCTTACCCAAAGCCACCTCAAAGAAAAGTTCCTTGTTTTCCGGGTCATAAAGCATCAAAGAACTGGCTTCCGCGCACAGAGCTTTTTTACTCTCCTCCATAATCAATTTCAACAAACGGTGCAGATTGCCGATGGAGGCAATAAATTCATTCACTTTATAGAGCGTTTTAATCTGTTTCTTTAACGAATTTAAATCCTGTCTCATTTTTTATGGGTTAATTATTGGTATCTGTCCAGGGTACCCATTGATTTTTCCGGGTTGATAAGGGACAGAAGGAAGTTCAGGAGATTGCCATCTCCCCGGCTGAACCCCTCCTTTCCATCCTAATGTCTTTATCCTTTTCTTGATTTCTTGCTGTTGCCTGAGAGGTAAAGTTCTATATTTGTCAATTTCCTCTCGCAGTTTTTCTCTTTTAAAAGGACTCAAACCCTGCCACCATTCCTTTGTTTGTTTTCTCCTTGCCTCTAAATAAATAAATCTTTCTTTCCAGATAGTCGTACTTTTTGATAATCCATATGGGATTTGGGGAATCCGGTAAGGAAGGACAGAGGTTTCATAATTACTGGGAACCAAAAATTCTTTGGTCACGGTACCTTCCCGGGTAATTCCTCTTACTTCTACCTTTCCTTTGAAGACGGCAATTAGGGTCTTTTCGTCTTTTATCTCTACCATAAATCCTGTTCCCCGCGCCCCAGCCACCGCTGTGGGAGTGCGGATTTCAAACTTAGAAAGCGGAAAGGGAATGGTCTCAATCTCAGCCAAAACCCTTCCCATTTCTAATTTTAGCGCCGATTCCTTAGAATTATCTTCTCTAATTTTTATTTTCTGAATCTTCAGGAGAGAATCTTCCGAAAGTTCCACAATATTCTCATAATCAAATGTTATCTCAGCGGAGGAATCCTCCTTCGTCTGGACCTTGTCCCCTTCAAAGAGAAATAACCCCTCTTTTGCTGCTTGCCAGGTTGTCTGCTCCTTTTCCTGAATCAGCACCTCTCCCTGAAATGCAGAAAGGACGGCAATCTGCTCTTTCTCACTTTGGACTTCCTCCGGACATGCTGAACCTGTCAGAAAGAGTATAAGGAGAAACGCTAAACCTTCTGTTTTAACCTTCACAACAATCTATTGATTTTATAAACAGCAATGGGATTTTTCTTTCCCCGAACAGTTATTGGTTCCATCTTCCGGCAGTCCACTAAATTCTTCACTAAGGAATAAGTATTTCCACTAATGATAATCTCTCCTTCAGCCGCAATCTCCTCCAGACGCGCCGTTAAGTTCACCGCATCGCCGATGGCGGTATAGTCCATCCGCTCGGGTGAGCCGATGTTGCCGATGATTACCTCCCCGGTATTAATGGCAATTCCCGCCTCAATTTTTCTACCAATTAATGCAAGCCATTTCTGCTCAATCTTTTTGATTTCCTGCTGGATTTCAACTGCGGTGCGAACCGCTGCCTCCGCATGGTTAGGTTGCGGAAGCGGAGCGCCAAAGACCGCCATCACACAGTCCCCGATGAATTTATCCAGAGTTCCCCGATATTTGAAGATTGCTTTTACCATTATGGTTAATGCCTCATTAAGAATCTCCACGACCTTCTCCGGCTCTAAATTTTCAGAGATTTTAGTGAACCCCCGGATATCGGCAAAGAGAATGGTTAATTCCTTCTTCTCACCCCCTAAGGTAACCTCTCCGGGTGAGGTTAACAATTTATTAATAATTTCCGGAGCGGTATAACGAGAGAAGAGCGATTTAATCCGCATCTTTTCTCTACTTTCAAAGACAAAACGATAGAGAATAGTTGCAAGGTATGCCAGGAAAATCACCAGAAGCGGAGCGACGAGAGCAATCCAGATTCCCGGGGATTTAAATAACCAAAAAGCAAGGAAGAAGTAGACAAGAGCAATCCCCAGAGTTAATAATATTCCCTTGAAAGCATTTAGCCGGGGGATAATTGTACCCAGCAGAAGCCCTAGGAAAATAAGAACCAGAAAATTAATTGGTCTTTTTACCTGTCGCAGAAAATTTCCTTTAAGGATATTGCTGACTACACTGGCGTGCACCCCGACCATTGGATATTTTGCAGAAACAGGAGTGGGCCGCAAATCTACCGTTCCGGTAGCTACGTATCCAATTAGAACTACCTTACCTTTTAACTCCGAAAGGGGAACAATCGGTTTTTCTCCTTTTTTGAGTTGAAGATAGGACTGGAGAACCTGAACAAAGGAATATGCCGGGAATTCCTGGATGTCTCCCGGGAAGTTGATGAGCATACAACCCTTTTTGTCAATGGGTATTTTAATTTTGTTGGGTAGAATCACCTCTTTACCGGGAAGAACCTTAAGCGATTTCAGGGGAACATTAAGCTCTTCGCAGGCGAGCACAAGACCCAGAGTTGGATAAAGCCGTTCACTTGACCTGATAAAGAGAGGAATTCTTCTGCTGGTTCCATCGCTATCAGGTGGAAGGTTAATCATTCCCAGCCCTTTTGCGGCATAAGCGAGATTTTCAATTGGCAGGGAGGCGGATGAAGAATGGTAGAATTGACCACTCCCGGCAGGGGCAGGAAGAGAAAATCTTTTTAATCTTTTTTCGGAGAGAAATTTTCCTTCTTCTCCGGGAAGTTTGAATTGAGAGAGTTCAAAGAAGAAGGTATGATAAACGTTGCCGGCATTTTTTGTTGTTTGGACCAGAAAATTATCACATTCCGGATGCTCCGAGGGGTCCAAAAAGAGAATGTCAAAACCAATGGCTTTAACTCCCCTCTCTTTAAGAATTTGAATCAACGTTGCATAATAATCCCTGGTCCAGGGCCAACAGCCGATAGCTTTGATATCCCTGTCTTCAATAAAGATAATGGCAATTTCCGGGCTGGGTTTGCGGGGACCACGAAGTTTAAAACGAAGGTCAAGAGTGGTTAATTCGGACTTTTCCAGAAGAGGAGTGAGAGAGACAAGAATTACGAAAAGAGCAGCAAAAAATCCAATCCAGATTCCAGTTAATCGCGGTTGGTTCTTCTTTCGGAAGATTTTAAGGGGTTTCATCCAATTCTTCCACAATTCGGTTGCGAACTTTACCCAAAACCTCTTTTGTTGCGATATCAAGGAGTTTCAATCGGTGGCGGAGACCGCGTTTATAACGGGCAAGGTTGAGAAGACCTGTAGGTAACTTTAAATTTTTGTCAACGTTGAATTCTTCGTCGAAGATTGGTTCATCGGAATTTTCGGGAAATAGTTTTACCCGCATTGAAAGGGCGATGACGAATTTATCCTTTGCCCATAGTGTAAAGACATTACCCAGATAGGGGATAAGGGTGGATTTATTCAGTTTAATCACCTCCTGAAAATGCAGGAGTTCCCCTTCAAGCCGATAGTCAGTGGGTTCTTGTTTTACCTTAAAGCCGTAAGCCATCAATTCCCTGGTGAGTTGTTGGGAGATGAGTACTGCCGGCGGTTGGGCAAAATCTTTGTCCTTGGTGCTGAAAACCAAAAATTCTCCTTTTAGACCCTCTCTCTCTTCCATAGGTCTTTTGTCGGTAAAGGTTAAAACCGAAATGGTAAAGGGCTTTTCAATTTTCTGCTCCGGTGCCTCAATTTCATACTTAATTGTGTGCGGAGCGGTTGCACACCCGGCTAAAAACGCTAAACCAACGAACAAAATGACGCTTCGTAATATTTTTAATTTCTTCATGGTAATCTCCTCAATTTTTCTGCTTCCGTTTTTTTCTTCTTGCGTTCCCTGGCTTTCCAGATAAGTCGACTGGGATTCTTCTTGATGATTGCGCTGAACTCCTTGGCATTGACCGCAGTATCCTTTAAGTTCTTGATGATTTCCCGAATGTCCTCTCTGTTTTCTTCCATTATTTCGTTGACATTTTTCAGTAATAGAGAAAGTTCGGCGACATCGAACTTTTCAGCGAGTAAGCGAAATCTATCCGAGGTTGCTTTGATGGAAAGGATTGTTGCCGCGATACTGTCCCCCAAGCCACCGGCGGTATTGATAATTTCCTGGATGTCCAGCGGTTCCTTTGCCTGGATAATACCTCCGGGAGGAAGGGTAGGACTATTTCTGGAACCCGGGGTAATGGCTAAACACTTTAAACCAATTACTCCGGTTGCTATAATTTCCGCAAGAGAATCCTCTTTGACCTCCACGTTTGCAGGAAGATTGATGGCAATTTCAACCTGCTTATCCTTCCCGGGAGTGATGATAATTGAGTCGATGTGTCCCATCTTATGACCGGCAAAGGTAACCGGAGCGCCTTCTTCCAATTGAGCAATTGACTTGAAATAAATTTTATAACGGAATTCCTTTTTAAAAAGGTTCAAGCCGCCAACGAGAAAAAGAAGGGTGAGCAGGATTAAGAGGCAAATTACAATCATTACTCCCGATTTAATCTCCGATTTCAGATATTCAGCCATAATTTTCTCTCCTATATTTTTACGTTAAACTTTCTAAGTACTCCTTGCCGCTGCGCTGCCGAGTGAGTGGCCCCTCAGGGGAACCGTTAATAAATTGTTGCACAACCTCATTCTGAGAATTTTTAATTTCGGAGATTGTTCCATCGGCAATAATTTTCCCCTGATGCACCATCGCAATTTTATCGGCAATTGTGAAGGCACTTTCCATCTCATGAGTTACCACAATGGAGGTTATGTTTAATTTTTTGCTTAAATCCGCAATTAATTTGTCAATAACGGAACGGGTAACAGGGTCCAGACCTGCGCCCGGCTCATCGTAGAATACGACCTGGGGGTCAAGAGCAATCGCTCTTGCTAATGCAACCCTCTTTTTCATCCCCCCGCTGATCTGGGAAGGGAAAAGTTCGTTGAAACCGGTGAGACCGACAAGTTCCAACTTCATTTTTACCACTATTTCAATAATTTTGTTATCCAATTTGGTATGTTCCCTTAAGGGGAGGGCAACGTTTTCGCCGACACTCATTGAGTTAAAGAGTGCCCCGCTTTGATAGAGCATACCGAATTTTTTTCTCATCTTGTCCAGAGAATTTTCATCCATTTTTGTGATGTCCTTCCCCTCGATGAGGATTTCACCATTATCGGGTTTCAAGGCGCCAATCAGATGTTTCAAGAGCGTGCTTTTACCGCAACCGCTGCCCCCCATAATTACGGTGATTTTTCCCTTTTCTATCTTCAGATTGATGTTCTCCAGAACCTTGCGCTTCCCAAAAGTTTTAGATAAATCTTTTATAGTAATCATATAAAATAGAACAAAGCATTAAGAACACAATCGGTAATAATAATCAAAAAAATTGAGGTAACAACCGAGGTTGTTGTCGACTTTCCTACTCCCTCGGCTCCCCCGGCAACAATGAACCCCTGATAACAACCAACCATTCCGATAATCCCGGCAAAAAATACGCTCTTGGTAAGTCCGGTAACGATGTCTTTTACTTCCATCGCCTTAAAGGTCTGTGAAAAATAGTAAAAAGTATCAATTCCTAAACTGAATTTGGCAATCAGATAACCTCCTAAAATTCCCGTAGTATTGGCAACAATAACCAGGCAGGGAAGCATAATCAGGATGGCAAGAAGTCGGGGAGCAATGAGAAAACGCACCGGTTTGATGGCCATTGTCTCCAGAGCATCTATTTCTTCGGAAACCTTCATCGTACCCAGTTCTGCTGTCATTGCGGCTCCTACCCTTGCCGCGACCACAATGCCCGTGAGTAGGGAACCAATTTCCCTGGTGAAACTCACTCCCACTAAAGCCCCTACCAGAACTTCTGCCTGGAAGATTTTCAACTGGTAAGCGGTAAGCATTGCCAGGGTGATGCCAAAGAAAAAAGAGACAAAAGCAACAATGGGCAGTGATTTTACCCCGATTAATTCTAATTGCTGGGAGAGGTATTTTCTGCTTACAGGTTTACCTTTAAAGGGAGCAATGAAAACCCAGTAAAGCGCTTGTTGAAAGAGAGAGGAGATACTGCTTAGATGTCTTAAGGAAAGGTTAAAACTCTGCCCCAGATAACCACAGAAATTTTTCATCATTAGGGGGTTATTAAAACGATTTCAAGGCCTCCTGCTCATCAGGATAAATGGAAAAAACGTTTATTAATTTGGAGACCTCAAAGATATCCTTAACCGTTTGATTTAACCCGCTAAGTTTTAATTTACCGCCATATTTATTCATCTTTTGCATCAATTCAATCAGGGTAGCCAGACCGGAACTATCGATATAAGTCACCCTAACAAGATTCACCAATATTGCTTCTTTCTTCTGGTTGGTCAGGTTGCCAAACCTTTCCCGCATTGCCGAGGAATTATAAAAATCAACCTCTCCCGACGGTTCGATAATAACTATATCCTTTTCCGTTCTTTCTTTTATTTTCATTTTTTGTATTTAATTAGACGCAGGGTTGTCCCTATTTTAGAGGACGTATCATAACGAACCTCATCCATAATTTTCTTGATAAAGAAGATGCCTAAGCCACCCGGTCTTACCTTTTTTAGAGGACGATGCCGTAAACTCCCTGGTTTCGCCTTTTTACCGAAGTCCCTGATGCTTACCTCCAATCGGTCATCCTTATCCTCAGCGGTAATAATCATTCTTTGATTATACCTACCCTGATAGGCATATTTAATCACATTAGTGCAGGCCTCGTCAATGGCTAAGACAATATTCTTAACCTCCTTTTTGCCAAATTGCATCTCTTTTGCTACTTGAGAAATGGCCATCCTGATTAGACCTAAAAATCTCGGATGGCTGGGAAGGGAAAGTTTGACGGACGGGATTCTTTTCATTGGCTTTCTACCTTAATTGCTACCAGCGTGAGGTCATCGGATGCCGGTTTACCCTGGGAGAAGAATTTTATCTTTTGCAGAACTTCCTTTCCCAACCCGGCGGCATCATTCGGAGCATCGTTGACCAACTTAAGAATCTTCTCCGAAGAGAACCTTTTACCGTTTTTCCCCTTTGCCTCGGATAATCCGTCGGTATAAAGAAAAAGAAGGTCTCCTTTTCTCAATTTAATTTTGTTTTCTTTGAAAGAAAAATCGGAAGAAACACCTAACGGCAGCCCTTTTTCACCTTCCAGTAATTTTACCTTTCCCAAACGTTTAATTAAAGGGGCGGGATGACCGGCATTGACGTAGGTTAAAGTTCTGTTTTTTGCATCAAGGAGCAGGTAAATTAGAGTAACAAATAGACCCAGGGTAGCGCTTTCGGCAAGGAGCTTATTGATTGCGTTCATTGTTTTGCCTGGTTTTTTGTCAGGGGAAGCAACAAGTTTAAAATCGCTGATGGTTTTAGCCATAAACAAAGCCGCAGGAATACCTTTTCCGCAGATATCACCGAGGACAATGCCGGTTTGTTCTTTCCCCAGTTCAATAAAATCGTAAAAATCCCCGCTGATTCCGGCAACCGGAATATTTCTCGCCCAGAATTGGATTCCTTTTACCCGGGGATATTTTTGGGGAAGGAGATTGTTCTGGATTAATCGGGCGATGCGCAACTCCTCCTCTACTTTTTGCCGCTCCAGGAGAAATTGATGCAGACGCGCATTTTCAATGGCAATCCCGGACTGATTGGCAAAGGTGGTAAAAAGTTCCACCTCTTCTTCCCCGAATGGCTGACACGGATTAATTGCTTCTAAGATGCCAACAACCTTTCCTTTAACCTTCATCGGAACGGCTAAAATGGACTTTGTCTTAAAGCCGGTGGACTGGTCAAGTTGATTATTAAATCTCGGGTCTTTCTTAACCTCAGGAATCAGCAGAGGTTTTTCTTTTTCTGCAACCCAGCCGGCAATTCCCTGGCCCTTCTTTAATCTGAATTTTTTAATCTCTTTACCTTTTTCTCCGAGAGCAATCTCATAGGTTAATTCCCCTGTTTTTTCATCCTTAAGCATTAAGGAAGATGCCTCTACCCTCATCACCTCTTTGGAAATTTCCATAATGATCGTTAGGAGTTTCTTCAGATTCAGGGTGGAGTTGATGATTTCATTGACCTTGATGATGCTGGCAAGATTGGATAACCTTTTTTTTAGGGATTTTGTATCTGTTTCTTTCCTCATTTTGTCATTAGCCGACTGAACCAGATTAAGGATTTAACATTAAGCCGCACAGTTGCTTTCAGCAAAGGTTTATTTCTGATGAAGTCCGCAATCGGTGGAGAGGTTCTATAATATACTTTGACGAAATCTCTTCCCAGAGGACTGGTTAAGAGATATTTATCGCGGAATTTACTCAAAGCCCTAACCTCTTCTGCCATTGGTGTGCCGAAGGCAGCGGTAGCGATGAAACAACCACCACCTCCACCTCCATCCGATACGTCAGCAGATACAATGCCTCCTGGTGGAGGCGGGGGAGATTCCCCAGATTTCCCTTCTTCATAGGAAGGAGTTCTGTCGAGATTATAATTAACCCCATCTCCTTCTGCAGAATAATCTCTCTCTATAACAGCTCTAACCTCATTGTGGGGAACAATCAGGGTAATGTCATTAGCGGTCTTATTATAGACAAAACAGCCATGCATTGGCACAAGATTTATGACTGCATAATAGTTACCATTATTCCAGAACCAGGCAACATTACCACAGAGAGGGTTTTCGGGGTCATTAGCATTATATTCATAGGTTCCGTCGGTAACCATAACATCACTCCAGGCGACCGCAAAGTTAAAGGGGCAGGCAATCTGGTTCCAGCCCGGCGCCAGATGAATTTTATAGTCCCGGGTATTGTTATAGTCGTAAACACAACCGGTGCTGTGGATGGTGACATTGTCTCGGCTAATCAACCAGGCGGAATGTCCAACTAACGGCTGTCCCGGACCAGGACCGATATCGTTACTTGAAGTTCCCTCCTCATAATACGGTTCCTTTTCTCCCTCATCCGGTTCCCAATGGAAGCATCTCCATTGGGTATTATCATAGGGACCTAAGTAATCCCCTAAAACAGAACTCATCTTTGTATCCTGTGGCTCTACTGGGGTGGAAATCATCGTGTAGTCGGCAGGAGTAGTTCCCCCGGTGAGATTGCGGTGGTCTGTTATTGGCGAACAGCTGTGTATCTGCCATTTATAATGCATGCTGTTTTCGCTCTCTTAACTATACACATTTGCGGTTGCCA
>DAOVNU010000053.1 GCA_030630065.1 bacterium
ACATCTGTATTTATCCATTTTTATCTTCTCCTTCTCTAACTTTTCCTCGATGTACGTTGGTGCGGTCTTCGGCGCCTTACCGCGCTTCACCTGATGATAATAGGCATAGGTCATCGGCTCTTCATTATTAAGGATTTCGGCTTCAACTACCTTCCCGATAAAAATAGTATGCGTTCCGGCATCGGTTCCCTTAACTACCTGCACCTCAAGATAGGCAAGGGTATTATCTAAAACTATCGGAACATTATTTTTGCCAACCTTATAATTCACATCCTTAAATTTGTCAATCATCCTCCCGGATTTAAACCCGAAATGACCGATAAATTCCAGCGGGGCCCCTTTCGTCAAAACAGAAACGGTAAAAACTTTACTTTCCCGAATAAATTGATGGGTAAGATTTTCTTTATTGATGCTCACCGCTATTGTCGGTGGTTCTGAAGTAACCTGAAAAACCGTATTGGCAATCTGCCCGTTAAATTTATTTTCTTTCCCGGAACTCACTACGTACAAACCATAACTGATTTTGTATAAGGTCGTTAAGTCCATTCTACCCCCATTTTTGAAACTAAACCGATTAAATCCTTTCCGGATTAATAAACAACATTCTGCGGTTTACCCGATAAAAAGTTAATAATGTTTTGCGTTGTTGTCTCCAATATTCTTTCCAGGGCTTCCTGACTATAAAAAGCGATGTGGGGCGTGAAAACAACGTTGTCCTTTCTTAAAAGAATATGGTCTTTTACAAGATTACCCAGGGCTTGCAATTTCCTGGGGTCGTATAATAGTTGTTTTTCCTCTTTGATTAACTCCTCTCCCTCCAGGACATCAAGGCCGGCACCGCTTAAGATTTTTTTATCAAGGGCTTCAATCAATGCATCCGTATCCACAATGCCTCCGCGCGAAGTATTAATCAAAATAGCCCCTTTCTTGATTAGTTTAATCGTATCCTTGTTAATCAGATGATGGGTAAATTTGTTATGAGGGAGATGGAGAGTGATAATGTTGGAGCCCTTTAAAACCTCTTTCAATGAAACATATTTAAAGCCAAGCACCTCCGCCAAAAACCTTTCCTGACGGATATCGTAAGCCAAAACATTCATCCCGAAACCTTTAGCCATCCTGATAATATGTAGACCTATATGCCCTGCTCCCACAACACCCAGGGTTTTCCCTTTTAAATCAAATCCTTCCAAACCATCTATGGAAAAATCATCCCTGATGGTTCTCATATATGATTTATGGATATTTCGGGATAGAGATAAAATCAGGGCAAAGGTGTGTTCGGCAACCGTATGTTCGCCGTAAAAGGGGACATTGCAAACGACAATCTTTCCTGATTTGCACTCTTTTAGGTCAATGTGGTCAAATCCCGTAGAGCGGGTAGCAACTAATTTCAGTTTAGGGAGTTTCCGGATAATCTGTTTGTTGATTTTGGAATAAATGAAAATAGAAATTGCCTCAAAATCTCTAATCTTCTTTGTCTTCTCCAAATCCAACGGTTCTTTATAAAATTCAAGGTAATGTCCTTTAAGTTTTCTTCTCAAATATTTCTTTTCCCAACCCTTAATCTCAAAAAATGCAATCTTCATCAATATCTTTTATTTATTTTCCTTATATTTCTCTATTGCTTTTCTTAGAGTTCTCACTGCCAGGTAGGCGCAGTGAATTTTTGCTTTCGGGATACCTCCAAGATGATTAAGCACATCCTCTCGATCTATTTTCTCTGCTTCCTCCGGGGTTTTTCCTTTAATCATTTTGGTGAGGGCAGAACCGGAGGCAAAAGAACCGGCACACCCTGTTGCCTGAAATTTTGCATTCTTGATTATATCGGACTCAATCCTTAGGAAAATCTCCATCGTATCCCCGCAGGGACCGGTATAGGCAAAACGAGCACTCGGCTCGTCTATACCTCCAACATTTATTCTATGGAGATAGTAATCTATTGCTTTTTGCGAATATCCGGATTTTTCTAATAAATTTTTTATTCCTGTTATTTCATCCATTTCGTTATAAAAAATTGCTTAGTTTGGCAAAGTCATTCAATGACAAGGTCTCGGCCCTTCTTTTGGGGTCAATGCCCAGAGAAGAGAGTTTATGAGAAATAATTTCTTTCTTTATCTTTAGACCTTTTGTTAGAACGTTGACCAGTTGTTTTCGCCGCTGGCTGAAACTTATCTTTACCAAATCAAAAAACTCTTTTTCGTCTTTTACCAGGACCGGAGGTTTCTCGCGTATTTTCATCCTGATTAATGAGGAAGCAACTTCCGGGGTTGGAAAAAAACACTCTTTTTTGAAATCACTGACTTTCTCTACCTCACTATGGAATTGAACTCCAACGGAGAGAAGCCCATATTCCTTCCTGCCCGGTGGAGAAACAATTCTTTCGGCTACCTCCTTCTGCACCGTAAGAACCGCCAATGCCAAATTCTTACTCCATTCGTAAAGAGAAAAGATAATGGGAGTAGTAATGTAATAGGGAAGATTCCCGATTACCTTAAAAGTTCCTAATGACTTAAAATAATCCGGAGAAACCTGAAGGATATCTTCCCTCTTAATCTCAACGTTGGGAAATTTTGCCAGAACTTCTCCGGCAATGAAGCAAAGTTCTCTATCCGTTTCAAAGCCAATCACTTTTTTTGTTCTCTTTGCCAATTCCTTTGTAAGCAGTCCCAAACCGCTGCCAATCTCAACAACGGTATCTTCTTTCTTCAAATCAGATGCTTTCAGAATCCTCTCAATTGCAGAATACTCAATAAGAAAATGTTGTCCCAACTTCTTCTTCGGTCTAAAGTGATATTCCTTGAGCAGAGTTTTTGTTTCCCTGAACAGAGACCAATCTTGCCGCATACTTTATTGCCTCCTTCATACTGGTAGGATCCGCCTTTCCTTGCCCGGCAATATCGTAAGCGGTTCCATGGTCGGGTGAGGTGCGAATAATCGGCAAACCAATGGTGATATTTACTGCCTTTTCAAAATAAAACGTTTTCAAGGGAATAAGCCCCTGGTCATGGTACATTGCCACTACTAAATCATACTTTTTCCGTTTGACCGTCTGGTAAAAAACGGCATCGGGAACAACGGGGCCAAAACAATTGATGCCAAGTTTTCTGGCGGCAGTGACTGCGGGCTTAATGACCTTTTCTTCCTCATCGCCAAATGTGCCATTTTCTCCATTATGGGGATTTAAGCCACAGACAGCGATGCGCGGATTCTTTAACTTAAGGTTATCCTTTAAAAAACAATAACCCAGTTTAATCTTCTCCAGAATTTTTTCCTTTGTCAGGGCGGCAGAGACATCCCGCAGAGCCAGATGCGTTGTAACCAAAAGAACTTTTAAGCCGTTTGCCGCTAAAAGCATTCCAAACCGTTTTCTTTTACTTAATGCGGCTAAAAATTCCGTGTGCCCGGGATAAGGAAAATCGGCTTGTTTAACCGCCTCCTTATTAATGGGAGCGGTAACAAAAGCATCAATTTTTTTATTTTTTGCCAGAAAGAAGGCCTTTTTTACATAAGCAATTGCTGCTTTTCCACAACTTTTATTTACCTTTCCAACTTCAAAATCACTTTCTCCAATTTCCCCTAAATTAAGGAGATTGATTTTCTTCAAGGGAGAATCAATCATCTTTTTTACCTTTTCAAAGACAAAATCCTCGCCAATAATGACAGGCGTTATACCTTTTCTTATCTCCGGGTTGGCAAGTGCCTTAAGAATTACCTCAGGCCCGATTCCCGCAACATCCCCCATCGTAATGCCAATAATCGGCTTATTCATTATTTTTTATTTCAACATAGGCATTTTTCTTTAATTCGGCAATAAACTCTTCATATCTCTGGCTAAACTTTTTCTGAAACAGTTCTCCCCGGATTGCTTCCCGGAGTTCTTCGGGATTTCTTTCGTTCTCTTTTTTTTCGGTGATGCAGATGAGATGATAACCATCTTCCCTCTTGATTGGTTTACTCAGTTCGCCAATCTTTAATCCTGGCAAAACGACCTGAAACTCCGGAGTTAACTCCTGTTTTTGAAAATAGCCAAGGTCAACAGCAAGTTCATCAAACTTTAATTCTCCGCCTTTTATCTTCTGAAAAATTTTCTCAATTTCCTTTTTTTCTTTGCGGAAAATTTCACTCAACCGATAAGAGTTCTCGTCCGAAAAATTCCCTTCAGATAGTTTTTCCTCAACCTCATCGGGAGTGACAGAAACTCTTCCGAGAACCTCTTTTCTGACAAGTTTCTGAATCAAAAGTTGTTTTTCCAGATTCTTTTTTAATTGGTGTGCGGTTAAATTCTCTTTTTGCAACTGCCGATAAAAATCCTCTTCGGAAGGAAATCTTTCCTTGATTTTCTCAAGTTCTTTATTCACTATTTCCTGGTCTACTTCTATTTGTCTCCGCTTTACCTCCTGCAAGAGAAGAATTTCTTCAACCAGATAGTTGAGAGCCGAGGAAAAATCTCCCTTCGGCCCCACCAATTCCTCAACTTCACCTTCGGTAATCGCCTCATCATTGACTACCGCCACAATTCTAAAAGCATCGGCTGAAAGAGAAGGAAGAAGGGAAAGAAATAGCCCAACCACGAAGATACACGAATATAAAACTATAGAATGTAGTGGCAGAGCTTGCTCTGCCTGCTGTCGAGTAAACTCGACTACTACTACTGACGAGTGAACTCGTCCACTACTTTTCGTATTCATTTGCGTTAATCTCCCTACAATTGTAGATTGTTGAGTAATTCTTCGTTAATCTTAACCTTTGCTTTTTTTCTCAATTCCTTTAGATAATTACCAAATAATTCTATCTCTTTACTCTTTATTAAAAACGCCTTTATCTTATTTTCTACCTCTTCAAAACTTTGCTTCTCATCAGAATCGGGAAGGATAAATTCCTCTTGATGTTTTTGATAATAGGACTTTACTTCCTCTTTTGAAACCTTGACCTCCCTTAAAATCTCCTTTCTGGCGAATGCCTCTACTAAAATATTCTTTTTCCTGTCCTGCAATTCCTGCCTTACACTTTCCAATCTGTCAATTTTTCTCCTTTTTGCCTCCTGAAAGAGGAGCTCGCGATTAACCAAATCATCCAGGAACTGCCCCCTGTTTTTCCGAATAAAATCCCGATAGAAGTCAGGACCGGAAGAAGAAAATCGGTTGAAATCCGCAACCGTAATTTTTACCCCTTTTCCTTTAGCCAGAATATTTTGACGACTTTCCTTTATCCTGAGTGTCCGTAGCAGACCGAAAACAACAATAACAAAAATGACCAACAAAGATAGTAATAACCCTACGACCGACCGCGCTGAAAGTTTCATTTGACCTCCTTATAAAAACAGAATTTTCTCGGGAAAGAGCCCCGATTATAAATTACCTTAATCTTTTTCTCGGCAAGAATTTCTCCCTCATCAATCTTGCCATCACCATTTTTATCCCTTAGAGATTGTGCGAGAGATACGATAGAAAAGAGATTGGAACGCACCGTAATCAAATTGGAAATTTTTCTAAAGGTTTCCTCCTTTTCATCGTCCTCATCGATAAATCCATCATCATCGCTGTCAGAAAAATTCTTCCCTTGAGCAATCATTGCCCGGTTAAGAATTTTTTTGGGCTCTTCATCCTCCGCTGAATAATTTCCCAGAATTTCCCCAATTGTCTTAAATGGTCTGGCGGCAATAATCTTTTCCGCCAACTCCTTTTCAATCCCGGGTAATCCCATCAAAACCCCGCAAGAGGCGGTGTTAATGTTAATTCGCCCTCTAATTGGTTCTTCCATTGGCTCTGCGGTGCTGAATTGGTCACAGATAGCAATGTCATCATTTCCTTTCCAGAAGTTAATTGTCTGCCATTGTTTTCCTTTGTGGACGTAGCCCATCTCCCCAACCGTGGCGAGGGGATAATTTTTAACCATAAAACTACTCTGCCAGTTGAGTAAGTTTACCTCTTTTCCGAAGAGAAGAGAGGCGGAAAAAATAGAATTTTGTTTTCCGGGGGT
>DAOVNU010000055.1 GCA_030630065.1 bacterium
CCGCCCTTAACCACTTTGGAAATTCTGTTAATGTTAATGACTTTCTTAATCAACTCTTCTCGTTTATCTTGATTTTTATCCATTAAAGTTGTAACCCGTTTTTCTCTATCGCTGCAACAAATGCCTTTACTCTGCCGCAAAAGGAATAACCGGCACGGTCGAATTTAACTCTTTTAATCCCCAAAGAAAGTGCCTTTAGGGCCAATAGAGAACCAACCCCCTCGGCCCCCTTAAGATTATATCCGGTTGTAGATTTATCATTTGTGGCAAAATCTTTAGAAATGCTGGAGACAGTAGTAATCACCTTTCCTTCTTCATCATTAATAAGAATACCATAGATATGTTTTGAACTTCTAAAAATGGTAAGGCGTGGACGCTCCTTTGTTCCAAAGATTTTTTTTCTTTCAACCAAACACTTATGTTTTCTCCTTCTTTTATCCTTTTTCATTTGGTTTTAAGTGGTTGTTGCTACGGCGGTCTTGCCTACCTTATGGCGAACGTACTCTCCCTGATAGCGGATTCCTTTACCTTTATAAACGTCCGGTGGTCGAACACCCCTGATTGATGCCGCAAATCTCCCCACTAATTCCTTATCTATCCCTTTGACCGAAATAGTAGTTTTAGTAACCTCCACCGCCAGGCCATCGGGAACTTCTATCTCGACCGGATGAGAAAAACCAACGGAGAGAGAAAGTTTTTTTCCTTCAATTTTCGCGCGATAGCCCACGCCAACAATCTCTAAAACTTTCTCATAGCCCTTTACCACTCCTATAATCATATTACTAATCAGGGTGCGAAAAAGTCCCTGGAAAGCAACGTTTTTAGGTTCTTCCCCCTGTCTTTTTAGAAGAATTTGCTTCTCGGTTTTCCCTATCTTTAAAGAAAAAGGAATTTTCCTTTCTAATTTACCTTTGGGCCCCTCTATAATTATAAAATTATCTCTAACCGTTGTCTTAACACCTTCAGGAATATCAATTGCTCTTTCTCTTTTCTTTACCATTATCGTAAAAAATTACAAAATTGAATATATTATTACTTTATTTCCTTTTTGTCAACTTTCAAAGATAAGTCCTTTAACTGTTCCGGTAAAATTTCGCTCGGGGCACCTGTCAGGGGGCAGGAACCATCTCCTGCTTTAGGAAAAGCAATTACCTCCCTGATTGAGTCGGCCCCTGTGATGAACATCAAAAGACGGTCAAGACCCAGGGCAATCCCCCCATGAGGAGGCGCACCATATTCCAAGGCATCCAAAAGGAAACCAAACTTGGAAAGATAATCCTCCCGGGAAAGACCAATCATTTCAAAAATTCTTTCCTGAAGTTCCCTCTGGTGAATTCTGATACTTCCCCCTCCGATTTCCTCCCCGTTAAGGACAAGGTCGTATGCATTTGCCCTAACCTTTAACGGTTCTTTTTCTAAAAGCGGAACGTCTTCTTCCATCGGCGAGGTAAAAGGATGATGCTCGGACTCTAATCTTTTTTCTTCCTTATTATACTGGAATAGAGGAAATTGTTCAACCCAGACAAAACAAAAATTTTCTTTTTTCTCTTTTCGTAAATCGGGTTTGTCACTGCCATAGCGGGAAATCGCATCGGCGTATTTAAGCCGTGGGAAAGGAAGAGAAAGTTTCAAAGAGAGAAACTTTTCAAAAAGGAGGGAAAGCATCTCTTCAATAATAGAAAAAATATGCCCCGGGGTAACAAAAGAAAATTCCAGATCAAGTTGGGTATGTTCGGGCTGTCGGTCAGCGCGCAGGTCTTCATCGCGAAAACAGCGGGCAATCTGAAAATATTTGTCAATTCCCGCAATCATCAGCAGTTGTTTGAAAAGTTGAGGTGACTGGGGAAGAGCAAAAAATTTTCCCGGCGAAATTCTGCTGGGGACCAAATAATCACGTGCACCCTCGGGAGTACTCTTGGTAAGAATTGGGGTCTCTATCTCCAGGAAATTTTTTTGGTCCAGATAGCCTCTGATTGATTTAATCACGCGATACCGAAGAATAATCCTTTCCTGCATTATTGGCCGCCTTAAATCAAGATAGCGATAGAGAAGGCGGGAGTCCTCGGCAACCTTTGATTTTCCTGAAATCTCAAACGGTAACTCTTTGCTTTTGCCAAGAAGAAAAAATTTTTCTACGAATAGTTCTACCTCGCCGGTTGCTATTTTTCCATTGATGCTGCCTTCGGGCCTCTCATTCACTTTTCCCTTCACTGCAATCAGGTCCTCGCTATGTAAAGATTTGGATGAGGGAAGAATTTTAGAATCAAAGAGAACCTGGGTAATACCATAGCGGTCTCTTAGATCAATGAAGAGGAGTTTGCCATGGTCTCGTCGTATATTCACCCAGCCAAGCAAAAGCGCATCTTTACCGACATCACTCTTGCGTAATTCTCCGCAGGTATGTGTCCTTTTCATATTATTTCTTTGGGGTTGCTAAGAAATAAAATTGACTATTTGGAGTCCCAGATTTAAGATTAGTGCAAGGCGCGAGGAAGGGTATGTGCTCTTGAGCACATACCCAAGGAGCAACGCCGCAATAACTTATAAGATGGAACTCCCCTAAAGGGCCAGGGTTCTTTTGGGCTGCGACTTCTTCGCTCATTATTTGCGTAGCTCTGCTACGCGACATTCTTCGCTCCTTGTCTCGCTTTCAAAATTACCTCTGGCAAATGGTCAAGTTTATTTTTTAGCAACCCCTTAATCTTTTTTATCAGATTCTCCCTTTTTATTTTTTCCTGGGTGGACTTTTTCATATCGCGCAGGATTACTACATCTTTCTCAAACTCCTCGGGACCAAAAATAAGGGCAAATTCACAGCCCAACCGGTCTGCCTGACGAAGCTGGCTTTTTAAACTTCTTGCTTCATAATTGATAATCACGGGAATTTTACTCTTTCTCAGTTTCTGAGTCAATTTTATTGCCTCTTTTAAAATTTTTTCCTCTCCCAAAAAGGCAAAATAGAAAAGAATCCTCTTTTTCCGGTCAGGAAAAACTAAATTTGCCATCAATCTTTCCATGCCAATTGCAAAACCAACTGCCGGTGTTTTTCTTCCCCCTAATTCTTCTATTAAATTATCGTATCTTCCCCCGGCAGCAACTGCAATATTTTCTCCCGATTCCGCTAAAAAGAGTTCAAAGACCGTCCGGGTATAGTAATCCAGGCCCCTGACTAAACGTGGATTAAGCCGGTAGGGAACCTTCAAGGAGTCAAGATAATCTTTCACCCTTGCAAAATGAAAAGAACAATCCTGGCAGAGATAATCGGTGAGTTTTGGCGCCTTTTCTATCGCGGATTGGCAAATTTTATTCTTACAATCTAAAACCCGCAACGTATTTTTTTCTTTTCTTCTCTCGCAGTCTGCGCAGAGAGGTATTTTTTTTAAATAATCATCAAGGATTTTTACATACTTTTCCTGGCAGAGCGAGCAACCTAAAGAGTTTAAGTGAATCTCAAAATTCTTCAATCCCCACCTCTGAAAAAGTTCGTTTAAAAGAAGAATTATTTCACTGTCCGCTCCCGGATGCGCCACCCCAAAAAGTTCTACTCCAATCTGAGAGAATTGACGAAACCTTCCTCTCTGCGGTCGGTCATAGCGAAACATAGGACCCAGATAGTAAAATCTCTTTAAGATCTGTTCTTCCCCTTTCTCCAGATAGGCGCGGATAACAGAGGCGGTTGCTTCAGGCCTTAAGGTGATGGAGCGGCCTTTTTTGTCCTTGAAGGTATACATCTGTTTCTCCACTATCTCGGTAAACTTCCCAATAGAGCGGGAAAAAAGTTCCGTTGACTCAAAGATGGGCGTTCTAATCTCAAAAAAGCCATATTCCCCAAAGAGGTTTCTTGCTATCTCTTCTGCCCACTGCCATTTTCCTGACTCCTCCGGGAAAAGGTCATAGGCCCCCTTTGGTTTATTGATTTTCATCATTTGCATTCTACCCTAAAATGCTTTATTATAACATAAACTTCAAAATTATGAAAAGGCCAAAAAAATTAGTTCGTGATATTGTTTATCTTCTGACGCGACTGACCGCTCTTGTCATTTCTCTGACCCCATCCTGGTTCCACTCCCTTTTTTCCAGATTTTTGGGCAATTTTGCCTATCTCGCGCTGGCGGGCTCCAGAAATAGGGTCCTTTCCAATTTAAGGATTGCATTGGGGAAAGAAAAAAGCAGAAGCGAACTTTCCCGGATTGCCAAAAAACAGTTTGCCTATATCTATATGGGATTTTGCGAAGCGGTCAGAGCAGTGAAGTTATCCCCAAAAAAATTCGCAAACTTAGTCAAAATTGAGGGAGAAGAATACTTAAAAGAGGCATTGGCAAAAGGAAAAGGAGTGGTCGGGGTCTGTGCTCATTTTGGAAACTTTCCCTTGACATTGTCAGGTCTTACCTCCGCCGGCTATCCTGTCAACACAATGATTAGAGAACAGTCCAATCCGGGAATGGAGAAATTTTTTCAGGAATTAAGAAGAAAATTAAAGATTGCCTGGATACCAAAATATCCCCTTTTCGCTTCTATCCAAAACTCAATGAAATGGCTCAAAAAAAATGGTCTTCTTTGCATCCTTATGGACCAGCATTCCGGAAAAGGGGTTACTGTTGATTTCTTCGGTCATCCTGTCTTTGCCGCCATCGGAGCGGCAACCTTTGCCCGCAGAATGGATTCTGTAGCTCTGCCCATCTTCTCTCTCAAGAATCCTGATGGGACCTATCGGATCATAATCAGGGAACCCATAAAATTGATAAAAACAGAGGATGTACGTAAAGACATTGCAAACAATACCGCCTGCTTTATGAAAATTATCGAATCCTTTGTTCACGAATACCCGGAGCAGTGGTTTGGCTGGCTCCACCGCAGATTTCGTTAGAGTTGACCTAATCGGAGAAGATTCTCTTCCTTTATTTTATCAAATGATGCTTTATATTTGGGGTCAAGGGATTTAGCCGGAGGAACTTTCATTCTTAAGAAATTGACGAACCTTCCATTTCTGATTATTCTGAAATCAAGATGCGGTCCGGTAGAAAGGCCGCTTGTGCCAACGTACCCAATTACATCTCCCTGCTTTACCCTTCTTCCTTTTTTAATTCCTCTCCCGTAGCGGAAGAGATGTCCGTAGGTTGTATAATAACTGCCGGAATGACGAATTTTCACAAACCTTCCATACCCCCCTTTCCAGCCAGCATAGACGACCACACCATCTCCGATAGTAGAAACCGGGGTGCCTATTGGAGCCGCATAATCAATCCCTAAATGAGGACGGTAATATTTTAAAATAGGGTGAAATCTTCTGTGGGAGAAATAGGAACTAATTCGCCGATAATGTAAGGGGGAACGTAAAAAGATTTTTCTTAAGGATTTCCCTTCAGGAGTGTAATAATTTCCCTTACCATTTGCCTTCTCAAAAAAGACAGCGGTATGTTTCTTTCCGCTATTTTCATATTCAGCCGCTAAAATCCTACCTTCCAGAAGAGATTTTCCATCTTTCTGATACTGTTTCCAGATAAGTTTAAAAACATCTCCTTCCCGGGGCTCGGTCAAAAAATCTATCTGCCAGGCAAAAATATCGGCGAACCTCATAATAAGGTCGGGAGTAAAATTTTCTTTGCGCATACTTTCATAGAGAGAACTTTCTATTTTTCCTTTCACTCCTATAATCACCTCATCTGTTTTAACTTTCTCCAGTGAAGCCACCAGTCCACCCAAGTCGCCACTTTCTATAAGATAAAAATCTATAGGCGACGTCCAATAACGGAGATTCTTAAATTTGCCTGAGGCAGACGTAACTTCATAGTGGTCATCGGGACGGCACTTGCGAAA
>DAOVNU010000011.1 GCA_030630065.1 bacterium
CCTTAAGGAGGCATTCTTCCGTGCCCAACTTTTGGAAGAAACGGCCAAAATTATTATTGCGGGAAAGATTACCGGCAAATTAAAATTTTTTAGCAAGAAAGAGGTTGAAGGAATTGACAACTTAGCCGCAGAAGATTACCGGAAACTTCTTTTAAATAGGGGGTGCTAAATAATACAATTAACCATTTGCCAGAGGTAATTTTATTATTTAGCATCCCCCCATAGTTGACAGAAATTTTGTTTTGTAGTTTAATGTAGGAACCTTTTCGGGGTCGGGTGAAATTCCCAATCGGTGGTAAAAGCCCACCAGTCCGCTGAAGAGCGGACAGAGCTGGTGTAATTCCAGAGCCGACAGTAAAGTCTGGATGAAAGAAAAGGAAATAGTGTATTAATCCCGGGAAGGACCCGGGATTTTTTTATGAAGGAAGAATACCTAAGATTAGCAATTAAATTAGCAAAGAAAGGGCTGGGTTATACCAATCCCAATCCCCTGGTCGGTGCGGTAATTGTCAAAAATGGAGAAATAGTAGGAAGAGGTTATCATCACGGATATGGTCTTCCTCATGCTGAAATAGATGCCTTAAGAAAAGCAAAGGAAAAAGCAGGCGGAGCAACGCTTTATGTAAATTTAGAACCCTGCTGCTTTTTCGGCAAAACTCCTCCCTGCACCACTGCCATTATTAAGTCCGGAATTAAAGAGGTTGTTATTTCTTTAAAAGACCCTAATCCAAGGGTCTCAGGAAAAGGAATCAACCAATTAAAAAAAGCGGGCATCAAGGTAAAAACAGGTGTCTTAACAGGTGAAGCAAAAAAACTCAATGAGGTTTATATAAAATTTAT
The DNA here is from genome assembly GCA_030630065.1 of bacterium. Classification (GTDB taxonomy): domain Bacteria; phylum Ratteibacteria; class UBA8468; order UBA8468; family UBA8468; genus DAOVNU01. The sequence continues at coordinate 841 of DAOVNU010000011.1, forward strand.
TACGACAAAAAAACCCTTTGTTACCTTGAAAGCAGCGATGAGCATTGACGGAAAGATTGCCACCAGAACCGGGGACTCAAAATGGATAACCTCAAAGGATACAAGAGATTTCAGCCATAGATTAAGGTTTCAGTATGATGGGATTTTGGTAGGAATCGGAACGGTGCTTAAGGATAATCCATACTTGAATTATTATCCTCCTGGAAATTTTAAAAAGAAAATAAAGAGATTTACGAAAGTTATTGTTGGTAGTTCCGCAAAAATTCCTCTTGATGCTAATCTTTTCAAAAATTCAAGGGTAATTTTAGCGACGACAAAAATGGCTCCGGTAAATAAATTAAAGAAATTAGAAAAAAGGGGGGTTGAGATTTTAGTTTTAGAAAAAAATAAAAAGGTTGACCTTCTTAAATTAATGGAAGAACTGGGGAAGCGGGAAATATCAAACCTTCTCATTGAGGGGGGAGGAGCGATTAATGAGTCCGCTTTGAGGTCAGGAATTGTGGATAAGGCTTACTTCTTCATCTCTCCCAAAATCATCGGCGGAAAAGATGCCAAAACACCGGTAGAAGGGAAAGGAATCAAAAATCTAAAAGAGGCAATTTTATTGAAAGAAATTAGGTATCAGCGGATTGGAGAAGATTTTTTGATGGAGGGATATGTTTACGGGATTAATTGAAGAATTGGGGGAGGTTAAATTTCGACAGCAAAAGGGTGATTCACTAATTCTGGGAATTAAAGGAGAAAAAATAATAGAAGATAGTAAGGTTGGGGATAGCATCTGCGTAGATGGAGTTTGTTTAACAGTAAGTAATATTAAAAATAGAATTCTTTTTTTCGATGTAATGGCAGAGACCTTAAGAGTGAGCACCTTAAATAATTTAAGGATAGGAAATCAGGTAAATTTAGAACGTGCCTTAAAAGTAGATGCTCGCTTTGGCGGTCATTTTGTGAGCGGACATATTGATAGAATAGGAAAGATTATAGGAATAATCGTTAGAGGAAATTCGAAAGAGTTTAAGATTGCCACGTCCGACAGGGCGGACTCGCAACGACTTCGTCGGATTGCCACTCCTTCCAGTTTTACACAGTTCATTGTTCCCAAAGGTTCCATTGCGGTTGATGGCATTAGTTTGACTGTGGTTAAGGTAGAAATGAATTATTTTACTGTTTCTCTGATTCCCCATACTTTGAAAAATAGTACATTAGGAATGAGACGGCAGGGAGATAAAGTTAATATCGAACTGGATATCCTTGCCAAATATGCAGCAAAAAAATGAAATTTAACTCTATCGAAGAAATTATCAGGGACTTTAAGAAAGGAAAGTTCATCATTGTCATCGATGACGAGAGCAGGGAAAATGAAGGAGACCTGATTCTTGCGGCAGGAATGGTCACTTCCGAAGGCATCAATTTTATGGCTAAAGAGGGAAGGGGACTTATCTGTTTAGCCATCATTGGCAGCCGTCTTGATGAATTAAAAATTAACCCGATGGTCTCCGAAAATACTGCGCATCAGCGAACGTCCTTCACCGTCTCGGTTGATGCAATGCATGGTGTTTCTACGGGAATCTCTGCAGCTGATAGAGCAAAAACAATCAAAACAATCCTTAACAAAAAAACAAAGCCAAGCGATGTTGTCCAGCCAGGACATATCTTTCCTATCCGTGCAAAGGACGGCGGAGTACTGGTGCGCGCCGGACACACCGAAACCGCAGTTGATTTGGCAAGATTGTCCGAAGTTTATCCCGCCGGGGTAATTTGTGAAATTATAAATGACGACGGAACAATGGCGAGAACCCCCGAACTTCTGAAGTTTGCCCATCACCATCAAATTAAAATCTGCACTATTGCCCAGGTCATCGCCTACCGTCAGAAGAAGGAAAAACTGGTCAGGAAAATTTTAACTACTTTTCTGCCTACTAAATACGGGGACTTTAAACTTGTTCTTTATGAAAGTTTCGTCGATAAAAATTACCATCTTGCTTTAAGAATGGGGAATCTTAGATTGAAGAACAAAAAAGACAGTATCCTGGTAAGGGTTCATTCCCAGTGTCTCACCGGTGATATTTTCTCCTCCCTGCGCTGTGACTGCGGGGAGCAACTTCACCAGAGTATGAGACGGATTGCCCGGGAGAAAAGAGGGGTTCTCCTTTATATGAGACAGGAGGGTAGAGGGATTGGCCTGGTAAATAAACTTAGGGCTTACTACCTCCAGGAGAAAGGTCTGGATACAGTGGAGGCAAACAGAAAATTGGGATTTAAGGATGACCTCAGAGATTATGGAATTGGAGCGCAGATTCTGGTTGATTTAGGTCTGTCCCGCATCCGACTTTTAACCAACAATCCCAAAAAGATTGTAGGACTGCAAGGTTATGGTTTAGAAGTAATAGAACGTGTTCCGGTAGAGATTAAGCCGACTAAACATAATAGAGGTTATTTAAAAACAAAGAAGAAGAAAATGCATCATTTATTAAACGTTTAAAAGGAGGAGAAGATTATGAAAGTAATAGAAGGGCAATTGAATGCGGAGGGTAAAAAATTTGCGCTGGTTGTCAGCCGATTTAATGAATTCATCAGCAAAAAATTATTGGAAGGGGCTCTGGACTGCTTAAAACGGCATGGAGCAAAGGATGAAGATTTGGCAACCATTTGGGCACCCGGTTCCTTTGAGCTTCCCTATCTCGCCAACATTTTGGCAAAAAAGGGAAAATATGATAGTATAGTGTGTTTAGGAGCAATCATCAGGGGAGACACGCCTCATTTTGATTATATCGCCAGCCAGGTCTCAAAGTCCATCGGTCAGATTTCCCTTGCAACCGACATTCCGGTTATTTTTGGGGTTATCACTGTCGAGACGATAGAGCAGGCAATTGAACGCGCTGGTATCAAGAAAGGAAATCGCGGCTGGGATGCGGCTTTGTCCGCCATTGAAATGACCAATCTGTCCGATAAAATAAAGTAAGATGGGGAAGAGGCGCAGGGCAAGGGAACTTGCTCTCCAGGTTCTTTATCAATTAGACATTAGAGAAGAACCGTCAGAACACATTCTACCTGAATTCTGGGAGGAGAATGATGTTGAGCAAGATGTAAGGAATTTTGCCAATACCCTTATAAAAGGGGTTGAGGAAAAAAGACCAGAAATCGACAAACTGCTCACTGAATTCGCCTTTAACTGGAATCTTTCCCGGATGTCGGTCATTGACCGAGCTATTTTGAGATTAGGGAGTTTTGAAATTCTTTTCTTAAAGGAAATTCCTTCGGCGGTTTCAATCAATGAAGCAATAGAACTCGCCAAGATTTTTGGGACTGACGATTCCTTTAAGTTCATTAATGGAATTTTAAACAGAGTCAAAGACGTGAAATGAGAAAGAAAATTTTTTTGCTTTTGAGAATAGTCATTAGTTTTCTCCTTCTCTTTCTTCTTCTGAAGTTTGTCAATTTAAGCCAATTTATTGCCATCCTGAAAAAAGCGGATAAAAAGATTCTTGTTGTTGTTGTTTTCCTTAATCTGATGATTGTTCCTTTTATTTCCTATCGCTGGCAGATTATCCTCGCCTCCCAGAAATTCTTGATTAAACTTTCCGAACTTGTTCGCTTAACCTTCATCGGGATGCTCTTTAACAATTTCCTCCCTACGTGTGCGGGAGGCGATGTAGTGAAAGGTTACTATCTTCTTAAGGATAGCGATAAAAAGATAGATTTGGGGGCTTCGGTTCTGTTTGATCGAATCATCGGAACAATCTCGATAATCATTATGGCTTTAATTGCTGCAATACTATTCTATAGAAGATTGCCGCTTCGCGCTATTCTTTTTATTTTTTTCCTCTCCGTTTTTATTTTCTCATTAATTCTTTTCCTGAGAAATCAGAAACTGGCAAAAAGATTCTCCCGGTTTTTTCGCTTTTATAAGTATAAGACGTTGGATATTCAAAGCAAAAGAATCTATGAGAGATTTCACCGTTATATGCATTCCCAAAGGATGCTGACAAAATCCATAGGAATTTCTTTTATCGCACAGATTTTCTCAATCCTGATGAATTACCTGGTTATCATTAGTTTGGGTGCACGGATTCCTCTTTTTATGCTCTTCATTTATATTCCCCTGATCTGGGTCTTTGCTCTCTTTCCTTCCATTAATGGCCTGGGTATACGAGAAGGTTTCTACGTCTATTTCTTTAAAGGAATTATTGGGAAGGAAACTGCCTTTGCTCTTTCTATCCTTATTTTAGGTCTTATAGTTCTCAATGGCATTATTGGCGGTTTTATTTATCTGGCAATGGGAGGAAAGGTAAGGGTGGCGGAAAAATAAATGGGATGTGTCCCGAATAAAAGGAGAAAAATGGAAAAGGTGAGAGTTGGTATTATTGGCGTTGGTGGTATGGGAAGCGGTCACGCAAAAAATGTTAAGGAGCTTGAGGAAACAGAACTGACTGCGGTCTGTGATCTGGACCAGGAAACGGTGGATAAGCTTACTCAAGAGTATAATGTTCCGGGTTTCACCGACTATAAAGAACTCATAAAAAGCGGTCTGGTTGATGCGGTCTTTATTGCTACGCCTCATTACTTCCATCCCGAAATTGGGATAGCGGCAATGGAGGCCGGTCTTCACTGTCTTTCGGAAAAGCCAATCGCGGTGAGTGTAAAAGAAGCCGATGCATTCCTGGAAGCAGCTAAACGCACCGGAAAGGTTTTTGGGGTAATGTATCAAACCAGAACCACTCCTGTAATCAGAAAAGCAAGAGAAATTATTGAAAGTGGAAAACTTGGTGAAATCAGGCGCACCTCAATGATTAATCCGGATTATAGATGCCAGGCATATTATGACAGCGGCACCTGGCGCGCTACCTGGTCAGGGGAGGGCGGGGGAGTCCTGATTAACCAGGCACCCCACGGAATTGACATCTTTATGCTTCTGGGCGGGATGCCATCCCGGGTAACGGCAAGAGTCAGAACAAAACTGCACAAGATTGAAGTGGAGGATGAAGCCGATGCACTCCTGGAATATCCCAATGGCGCCTGGGGTTATTATCTTGTATCTACCGACGAAGCACCTGTTGGAAAACGGATTGAAATTTCCGGAGATAAAGGGAAACTTCTCATAGAAGATGAAGTACTTAGATTCTATTCCCTAAAAACCTCTATTCCGGAATTTACGGTTGAGAATAAGGCAATGTGGGGAGGACCGGAAATTGTTGAAGAAAAACTGGAACTTCCTGAATGTGAAACCGGTCATAAAGCCATTGCCAAAAATTTTGCCCGCTGTATTTTAGAGGGAGAAAAACTTCTCGCTCCCGGAGAAGACGGCATTAAAAGTGTGGAATTCATCAATGCTATTATTCTCTCTGGAAAAAAGAATAAGCCGGTGGATATTCCCGTGAACCGGGAGGAATATGAGGAACTTCTGGAAACGCTGAAAAAAAGTTCCATACAAAAAAAGAATGTTAAGGTTCAGCGGGTCACCGACCCCGGTCTCACTGAAAAAAGGAGTTAAGATATGAAAAAGGAAAATCCTTTGGAGAAAAAATTACTTTATAAAAGAAAACTGGTCTGGGATGAATATGACGAAAAACTGAGAAAGAATGCCTTGAAGTTCGCTGAAGGATATAAGGAATTTTTAACCGGAGGAAAAACGGAACGGGAAGCAATAACTGAAAGCACGAAAATAGCGGAGGAAGCCGGTTTTCTTTCCCTGGAGAAGTTAAAGAAGGGCTCCAAAAGAAAAAAATTTTACGCTCTTAATCGAGACAAGAATCTGGCTTTAGCGGTTTTAGGAAAAAGACCAATTTCAGAAGGAGTAAAAATTATTATTTCGCACGTTGATTCTCCTCGCCTTGATTTAAAGCCGCATCCTCTCTACGAAGACGAAAACCTGGCGTTCTTTAAAACCCACTATTACGGAGGAATCAAGAAGTATCAATGGGTAACCATTCCCCTTGCCCTGCACGGAGTGGTTATTCTAAAAAATGGCAAGAAAATAGAGGTAAATATTGGTGAAAAAAAAGAAGAGCCGGTTTTTACCATTAGCGACCTCCTGCCTCATCTTGCCGCCGACCAGATGAAGAAAACTCTGGAGAAGGGCATTGAGGGGGAGGCCTTAAATATTTTAGTGGGGGGCATCCCTTACAAAGAAAAAGAGGTAAAGGAAAGAATAAAACTAACAATTTTACAGCATCTGAACGAGAAATATGGAATAACGGAGGAGGATTTGGTCAGCAGTGAGATTGCCGCAGTACCAGTCGGGGAAGCGAGAGACCTCGGTTTTGACAAGAGTTTAGTTCTCGCTTACGGTCAGGATGATAAAGTTTGTGCCTACAGTTCCCTGAAAGCAATCTGTGAATTACAAGAACCGCAAATTACATCCATTTGCATCTTCGTTGACAAGGAGGAAATTGGCAGCGAAGGAACGACAAGTGCTCAATCAACATTTTTCCTTTCTTTTCTCTCCAAAATATTAAGGCGCTCTCTCCCTTCCGCAGGCGAATCTCAACTGCGTGAGGTTCTTTCTTCCTCTCAAGTCATATCCGCTGATGTCAATGCCGGAATTGACCCTGCCTACAAAGACGTTAATGAGTTAAGAAACAGTCCCAGGATTGGCTGCGGGGTTGTCCTGACAAAGTTTACCGGTAAAGGGGGGAAGTTTAACAGCAGCGAAGCAAGTCCTGAGTTTGTTGCCTATCTACGCAATCTGTTTGCCAGACGAAAGGTTATCTGGCAAACCGGAGAACTGGGAAAGATTGACAAAGGAGGCGGGGGAACGGTCGCAAAATATGTAGCCCGATATAATTGCGAAGTCATTGACTGCGGAACACCTCTCCTCTCAATGCATGCGCCATTGGAGATTGCGCATAAAGCGGATATCTACTCCACCTATCAGGCCTATTCCGCCTTTTACAACGGATAAAGGCAATATGAAAAAGAGAATTTTAAGCGGGATGAGACCCTCGGGGAAACTCCATTTAGGGCATGCTGAAGGAGTTCTGAAATACTGGGCTAAATTACAGGACGAGTATGAATGCTATTATGAAATTGCGGATTTACACGCCCTTACCACCGACTATCAGGACACCTCGGAAATTAAAGAGAATATCCAGGAAATGATGGTTGATTGGCTCTGCCTTGGTCTGGACCCCAAGAAAAGTGCTCTTTTCATCCAGTCCGAGGTTCCCGAGCATTCCGAACTACATTTACTTCTTTCAATGATTGTTCCTTTACCCTGGCTGGAGCGATGTCCTACTTACAAAGAGCAATTAAAGCAGATAAAGGATAAAGATATTTCTACCTATGGATTTTTGGGTTATCCGGTGCTCCAGGCCGCAGACATTCTTCTCTACAGGGCAAATGCGGTGCCGGTAGGGGAAGACCAACTGCCGCATTTAGAGTTGACCCGGGAAATCGTTCGTAGGTTCAACCATCTCTACAAAAAAAAGGTCTTTCCCGAACCAGGACCCCTCTTAACAAAAACCCCTAAAATACCCGGAATAGACGGTAGGAAGATGAGTAAATCGTATCATAACTGTATTTATCTTTCCGATTCTAAAAAGGTTGTCCGGGAAAAAGTAATGCAAATGTTTACCGACCCGAAAAGAATCCACAAAAAAGACAAAGGTCATCCTGAGGGTTGCGTTGTTTTCGCCTTTCAAGGAATCTACAATAAAGAAAGGGTATCTACAATCAAAAAAGATTGCCTCTCCGCAAAAATCGGCTGTACGGATTGTAAGAAAATTCTGTGTGAGAAACTTGTTAAGTCATTAGAACCTCTCCTTGAAAAAAGAAAAGAATTTGTTGCCCAGCCAAAGTTAATCAAGGATATCCTGAATGAAGGAAGAAAAAAAGCAGGGGAAACCGCCAGGATGACATTGCAGGAAGTAAAAGAAGCAATGAAGATATAACTGTCATTGCAAGAATGAATAATAACATTAAAAAATTAGTCAGAAAGGTGGTCTTGGACCTAAAGCCATACCAGGGAGGAAAACCCATTTCCCAACTAAAAAGGGAAAAAGGAATTTCTCGAATTATTAAACTCGCCTCCAATGAAAATCCCTTTCCTCCGGCAAAAAAGGTGATAAAGGCATTAAGGGATTCCTTAACGAAAATCAATCTCTATCCCGACGGTAACGGTTATTATTTAAGAAATGAATTGGCCAAAAGAGCAAAATTAAAAAGAGATAACATTATCCTGGGTAATGGCTCCAGTGAAATCATCGCAATGGTTCTGGAAACATTTGTTAACCCCGGAGAAGAAGTAATTATTCCGGAGCCATCCTTCATTATCTACAAGGGCCTCATTAAATTAAGAGATGCTGTGCCTATTTTAATTCCGCTAAAGAATTATAAACTCAATCTTCCCGGGATGCTTAAAGCAATCAACAAAAAAACAAAGATGGTTATTTTGTGCAATCCTAATAATCCCACCGGGACAATCATTAAAAAGGAGGAATTAAAAAAATTCATAAACGGAATTTCAAAAAATATTATCATTCTTTCTGATGAGGCATATTCAGAATACGTGGAAGACAAAAAATTTGGTTCCGCTTTCCCTTATCTGAAAAGTAAGAAGAATGTCATTATTGCCCGCACCTTTGCCAAGTCCTCCAGTTTAGCCGGTTTACGTATCGGCTACGGCATCGCAAAAACGGAGATTATCAATGAGGTGAATAAGGTGCGTCCGCCTTTTAACACCTCCTCCCTGGCGCAGGTAGCGGCTCTTACCGCCTTAAAAGATAAAGAGCACCTTAAGAGGACTAAAAAGAATAATCGGGAAGAGAAAAAATATCTTTATGAGAATTTAAAGAAATTGGGTCTTTCCATTATCCCCACACAGACCAATTTTATCTGTATCAATCTAAAAAGAGATGCTTCTGCTATCTGTCAGAGGTTAGAGAAGGAAGGGGTGATTATCCGCGCGATGTCTAATTTTAATCTGCCGGATTTCGTTCGGACTACTATTGGCACCCATCAAGAAAATGTGTTTTTTATTAAGAAATTAAAGAAAATTTTATGAACAATACAGTCATTCTGAGCGGAGCGAAGAATCTCTTAGGCGTAAACATTGACCATATTGCCACCCTGCGGCAGGCAAGAAGAGGGGAAGAACCTGACCCGGTAAAAGGAGCAAAGGTTGTGGAAGAGGCCGGGGCGAATTCCATTGTCTGCCATCTGCGTGAGGATAGACGCCATATTCAGGATAAGGACCTTTTTCTTCTAAAAGAACGGCTGGAAATTCCTTTGAATCTGGAGATGGCGGCAAACGAAGAAATAATCAAAATTGCCCTGAAAGTGCAACCCTATCAGGTAACCCTTGTCCCGGAAAAA
>DAOVNU010000163.1 GCA_030630065.1 bacterium
CATAATGCAGGAAAGGAGCAATTTTTTGGCAACGCTCCCGGATATTACGATAAAGCATAATTCTGCTCTCAGAGGTAATGTTACGCGTCAAAAACATTTTGAAGTCAAGGAATTTTAAGGAAAGGAGAATCTTTCTGAGGGGTGAAGAGATAGCCATTCCCCCTTTGCCTTCATAAAAGGTATAGACATTCTTATCCCCCTTGGGATAGTCAAATTCCCTGGTCTTTGTCTTTACGAGGCAGTAGTTGTCGGTTAACTCCCCATAGTAAATTTCCGGCCGCTTCAGTTTAAGATTGGACTCGGATACGGGAGGGATGTCCTTAATCAGGAAGTTGGGAAATCCTTCTCTGCTAACCTCTCCTACGGGAGAAAGAACAACTCCATAACCATGCGTATACTTCATCCGTTCATTAATCCAGGTCTTTGCCTTTTGCGGAATCTTAGATTGATTCATCTCTCTTGCCGCAAGAAATACTTGTCTGTACTCTCCATCGATTTCGTAGCGGTCGACATCCACGCCGGGAAAATCATAGTAAAGACGCAGTCCCTGAAGCTGGCGATATGTTGCTTTCAAAGGTCTCGGGTCCCAGAGACGAATGTTTTTGATGATTGCTTTGTTCTTTTCAATCGCTTTTATTGAAAGGGTTTCCTTCAAAGGGAATTTTCTCTCCTTAATTTTAGTTAAGCCATAGGCGAGGGTCGTATATTTGATATTATGCTCGATATAAGGACTTTCTTTTGAAACCTCATTTGGTTCCACAACCATCTTTTGCAGGATTGCCGGGTAGATACCCTGCAGGATAAGGGAGGCGACAATCAAGGCGCCAATACCGTATAGGGCTGGTTTTATTGTGCGCTGCCGCAAAAATGTAAAGATTGAAATCGCACAGAGGATAGAAATAATGCTAAGTGCATTTAAGGCAATTAATCGCGCATGCACATCGGCATAGCCGGCGCCAAAGACCACTCCCTGGGAGGAGAAAAGAAGTTCATACAGATTGAGCCGGTATTGCCAGCCCTTCAACAGAATAAAAACGGCGATTAAGCCGAGGATATGTTTTTTTACATATTGCTCGATTCTCAGGCTGGAAATCTCCATCCCGATGCCTCCTCGCAGTCCATAGAAGGCGATAGTTAAAAAGATGATAAAGAGGATAGAACCGGAAAGCCAGTTCTGGATAAAAGAAAAGAAGGGGAGTGAAAATAGGTAAAAACCGATATCCTTCTGAAAAATAGGGTCAGCAATTCCCGCACTCACCCGGTTAAGATAGGCAAGGACAATTTCCCAGCGGTTTATTTGAGAAATTCCTACCAAAAAACCGATAAATAGGGAGAAGAAGAGCAGGAAACGCGGTCTCATCAGGGTTTTAAATAAATTTCGCAGTTGATATAGTTCGGGTGGAAGCGGAATCTGGAATCTTTCAAAGAAGTCCTGCTCAGGGGCTGGAGAAAGACGAGAGGCGAAAAGAAGGTTAAAATAAAGAAGGAAAAAGAAGAGAAGAAAAAATGCCAGAACAATTTCAATTCTGGCGAAAAAGACCCTGGTAAACACGGGTAGGTAATTCAGGGTCTTGAACCATATAAAATTTACATAAAAGTTTATTAATCCTTTGTTGCTCAGTAAAAGCAGGAATATCAATCCCGCCAATACCCAGCCGATTTTTCTCTTTAACATTATCCGAACTATACCACAGATTTTTTACCTTTACAAGGAAAGGTCATTGTGGTAAAATACTGCTGCAGGAAACAAGTGAGACAATAACCAGAAAAATAGTAATAGTAAAGGCAAGAAGTAAATGGCAAATATGGAAAAGCAGAGAAAAACATTTATTCTATCAGGAATATGGATATTGTTTTACAGTATATTTGCAGGAACATCAAGTTTTTTTATTGCTGTATTGACTGATCTGTTTCTCTGGACGGACCAGACCACTGTGCTTGACAGATTGAATCCTTCTCCACAGACAATATTTTTCATCCTCTTTTTGATAATGGGGATTAGTGGATTTTTGTTATTATTGTCCGGGGGAATAGGTGTAATGAAAAATAAACGATGGGGCAAGAAAGTGTCGGTGTGGGGAACCAGGATTTTTGCATTCTACCCAGTTTTTTTACTTGTAATGATATTTTTTCTTTGTGTGTGTTCTGGCGATTGGGTTCTATCAGGGGCTATGTTACCACCTGGTGTGGGTTTCCTTGTCATTTTCCTTCCAGGGATATTCCTTCTCAGAAGGA